>JAIKZC010000190.1 GCA_024682575.1 Lachnospiraceae bacterium
GTGACTTTACTGTATATGGAAGAATTGCAGGACAGAATTCTGCAGCATTTGTTAAATAAGTTTATAGGTTAATTTTCTGATGCTGGCGTTACAATTCTTTGTCTAACTGGCTGGGCAGAGGATTGTAGCGCTTGCTTTTAAGTGATAAACAGGTCAGATGCAATTCATTTATCAATATCTTTATTACCCATTTTACCGTTTTTTGTAATGTAGATCATGTGGAGAAAATATGATTAAAGAGATAATAGCTTCATTCAAACTTGTTGCTTCACGGCATGGATGGAAAAACATATTGATAATCATTTTCTGGACGGGGCTCTTTGCTCTGGTCTTTCTCTTTAATTTTAAGCGTATATTTGATCTGAATAAAGAAAATACAGGTCATCATATTGATGAGAGTGCGTATAAATTTGAAATTGCCTTAAATAAATATCTTGATGGAGCCAGTGAGTATATAACAAATCTTGCAGAAAATATAGAATATCTAAAAACAAATGATGTACCTAAGAAGCATATAGATCGTTATTTCGAGATGCAGAAACAGATTTTCTTAAAGGTGCGACCTGATAATGCAGAGAGAATATATATGTATTTTGATGGCAAATTTTATACAACGGATAAGGAAAAACTGGATGATGAGTTCGAGCCAACAGATCAGGACTGGTACAGAGATTCTTATAAATCAGATAGCCGTGTTGTATATACACTTCCTGATGAAGAGAGCGTCGGAGCAAAGATATTTACAATTTCAAAGAGGTTAAAAGGCAGCCGTGATGTTGTTGCTGTAGATATATATTTAGAGGAGCTTAGAAATATTATAGAGGAGATATATCCTGATAATAGATTTGGAGAAACATTTGTCATTGATGATGATGGTGTTATTGTTGTGGGAACTGTTGAAAGTGAAATAGGAAAAAATTATTTCAGCGAAAGCGGAGAAAACCATGAAATTGTGACACAGATTTTTATAAAAGGAAATAATGAGTTTGTTTTAGGAGGAAAATATGATAGAAAAGCTGTATTTGCCAGAGAGATCGGAGGAGGATGGCATATATACAGCATAATGGAATATAATAAGGCATTTAAGGAATATTTTTCACTAATACAAACGAGCGTAGTTATAGGTATTGTCGGATTCTTGTTTGTATTTTTGATGACGGTACTGAATACCGCCCGTCTTATCAGAATAGAAGAGATGAATCTTAATCTTGTATCTGTATCCAGCATATATGTATCAATGCATAAGATCAATCTTGAGGAAGACAGCTTTGAGGAGATCAACTGCAGTAATAAGTATGTGGCCTCGCTGATAGGAAGTAAAAGGGACTATGCCAGAGCCAGAATGGGTATGATAATGGAACGGCTTACTGTCGAAAGTTCCAGAAAGAAAATGATGGAATTCTCGGACCTTGGGACTGTAGCTGAGCGAATGGCAGATAATGATACAATTACAGAGGAATTTATTGATAATAAAAACAAGTGGTGCAGAGCAAGATTTATCGTCACGGAAAGAAACGAGCAGGGTAAAGCTACAGGAGTTATCTGGCTCGTAGAGCTTATAGATAAGGAAAAGAGAAACAGAGAAAAATTGAAGAAGCTTTCAGAAACCGATGCGATGACAGGTATATATAATCGTGGTGGTGGAGAAAAGAAAATAAATAATCAGCTGGAAAAGGGTGCCAGAGGAATGTTTATATTGCTGGATGCTGATAAATTCAAGTCTGTAAATGACACCTTTGGTCATGCTGTGGGCGATAAGGTGATTATTGCGATCGCTGATGCAATGAAGAAGACCTTTAGGGATAAAGATGTTATAATGAGACTCGGAGGAGATGAATTTGCAGCCTATATCGCTGATATAAATACAATAGTGAAGGGCAGGGTCATACTTGAACGTTTTATTAAGAACATTGGAAGTATAGTCATTCCGGAGATGGGAGACAGAAGGATAGAAGTAAGTGTAGGAGCGATCATACATGCTGAAAGAGACAATGTGACTTTTTCAGAACTCTACAAGTGTGCGGATCAGGCTACATACGAGAGTAAACGCAGCAAAGGCAGCTGTGTGACATTTTATAATGAAATATTATAAAAAACAAAGGAGAATTTATGAAGATCATTTCATGGAATATTGATTCACTGAATGCTGCACTGACAGGAAGTTCAGACAGGGCAGAACTTACCAGAGCTGTTATTAAAAAAATAGTTAATGAAGATGCAGGAATAATAGCAATACAGGAGACAAAGCTTCCTTCGACAGGAATGAATGCAAAGCAGGAAACAGCGCTCAAGGATTATTTTCCTGATTATGAAATAGCTTTTGTATCCTCTGAGCCTCCGGCAAGAAAAGGCTATGCCGGAACAATGATACTTTATAAAAAGGATATTGGGATAAATGTAGACAAACCTGCGATCGATGCACCGGATACCATGGACAATGAGGGCAGGATCTTAACATTGGAAACAAAAGATTTTTATCTCGTGTGCGTTTATACTCCTAATGCAGGAGATGGTCTTAAACGTCTTGCCGAAAGACAGGTATGGGACAGAAAATTTAAGGAATATCTGCAGAAACTGGATAAGGAAAAGCCTGTTATCAGCTGCGGTGATTTTAATGTAGCCCATAATGAGATAGACCTTGCAAATCCTGCGACTAATCATTTTTCCGCAGGATTTACAGATGAAGAGAGAACCGGTTTTACAGAGCTTCTTTCCGCAGGATTTACCGATAGCTTCAGATATCTGAACGGAGATGTAAAGGATAAGTATTCCTGGTGGTCACAGAGAATAAAGACCAGTAAGGCAAATAATTCGGGCTGGCGTATTGACTATTTTATAGTCAGCGACAGGATAAAGGATAAAGTAAAAAAATCAGAAATGATGGATTCCGGAGCAAGAGCTGACCATGCACCTATTTTTATAGAAATAGACTGATTTAATTTGGAGCGTCCTGATTGGATGCTCCATTATTTTATGATATAATCAAATAAATGTTGGTAAGTCAGCATATCTAAAAAGGGGACCTATATGAATAAGAAGCTGCCGGGGATTTTAGTCACGATTGTGGGAATTGTTTTTTCTGCAATCGTTTTTGGAATGAAGAGAAATATTATAATCTATACACATTACAGCAGTTGGAAAATACTTTCAATTGTGTCTGTTATTATTCTTATCATTGGAATTGTACTATTTATCAAAGGTTATATAAAAGAACGTTCAAATAACATCCGTAAAATTGAATCTGAAATTGATCAGGAATATGAGAAAAAAAGATCGGTAAAGCTAAAGTCGGCTGCAGATATAAGAAATTTCTACAGAGAATTAAATGATACACCGGAAGTTGTTGCTTCTTTTACAAGACTTATAAAGCAGCTGGATGAGATAGAAGAATTTAAGGGGAAACTCAAAAGACTGATGGAGATAAATGATCTTGAAATTTTTGGAAATACCGGTGAATTGCTTGAACGTATAGAGGATTATCTCTGCGGAAACTGTCGTAAGGCTGTAAATAACTATATAGTTGATGATGATAATAAAGCAGAACTTAGGAGATCAATAAATCTTCTGGCAGATGATAATTCTGAAAAACTTGAAGAGGTCAGGAATTTTTTGGATCAGCTCAGGGATTATGCTAATTCACAGGAAGATGATGAGGAAGCAGTGGAGACATTAAAGGTATATTGCAACACGATCAGAAGATCAGTCAGTGAATAAAGGGGATCAGGGTATGAAAATGAAAAGGCTTGTTTCGTTGATAACGGCAGTGGCAGTAACTGCATCATTAACAGCCTGTGGAGATATTAAGACTGTTAATGATTTAAAAAAAGATGCATTGAGTTATGAGGATGCGGCCAAGGAGCTGGATGTTTTCGTAGATGAAATTTCGCCTACGTCTACTACACCAAGGCTTGATACGGATCTTGGGGATGATGACATTGCTTCGTCTCTGGCGGATATTGATACCTTTGAAATTACAACCGAGGGAAATGGAAGTATAAATATAGAAATTGCCGCTCCGTCAGAAATTTCCGGAGAGACTAAGCCTGATAACTGGCTTAATATTATGGCAGAAAAGTTTAATAAAGAACGCAATGAAATAGGTGATGAGACAGTTTCAGTGACTGTAAGGAAGATCTCATCGGGTGAAGTTGTAACATATATGGCGGATGGCGGATATATGCCGGATGCTTATATCCCGTCTAATGAAGCATTGGGAGAGATGCTTGAAGCAAGTGGGATATCCACGATCAAAGTTGCGGACAGAATAGCAGGAAATACAGCCGGAATTTTAATGAAAAAATCAACAAATGACGACTTTGTAAAAAAATACGGCGAGATAAATATGAAAAATGTTCTGGAAGCTGCTACAGCGGGGGATCTGGTATTTGCTTATACAAATCCGTATACTTCAGCTACGGGATTAAATATACTGACATCAATGCTTTCGGCGTTCGACAGCAGTAATCCTCTGTCTGAAACAGCAGTATCCAAGCTTACGGAGTATCAGAAAAATGCACCGACAGCTGCATATACCACAGGCGTATTAAGAAATTCGGCTGCAAAGGGAATTGTTGATGCAATGGTCATGGAGGAGCAGGCTTATATAAATACTCCGGAGCTTAAGGACTATGTCTTTACGCCTGCGGGAATAAGACATGATCATCCTGTATATACCTTTGATTATGTAGATCCTGAGAGACAGGAAGCTGTAAAACTATTTACTGATTACTGTCTTACCGATGAGGCACAGAAGGCTGCTTCAAAGGCAGGTTTTAACAGAAATGATGAATATATTTCACAGGAATCCGGACTGGATGGAGCAGGTTATCTGGCTGCACAGAAGGTATGGAAACAGAATAAAAACGGTGGTAAACCTGTAGTAGCCGTATTTGTAGCGGATGTTTCAGGCTCGATGGATGGGACGAGACTTAATTCGCTTAAGGCATCACTCATAAATACAATGCAGTATATTGACAGCAGCAACTATATAGGGCTGGTAAGCTATTCAGATACTGTAAATGTCGAGCTTCCGATAGGACAGTTTGATAATAAGCAGAGAGCATATTTCTCAGGTGCTGTAAAAGATCTGACGGCAGCGGGCGGAACGGCCACATACGATGGTGTTCTTGTTGGAATAAAAATGCTTGAGGAGTATAAAAAAGAAGTTCCCAATTGCAAGCCTATGCTCTTTGTTCTTTCCGATGGTGCCCAGAATGTAGGTTTTACACTTAAAAGGGTAACACCGATCGTCGGAGGTCTATCTATCCCAATCTATACGATAGGATATGAGATGACGGATGAAGATAAAGAAAGCCTCCAGCAGTTATCGGATGTAAATGAGGCGGCCTGCATAGATGCCGATGTAGACGGTATAGTTAATGATCTCAGAAATCTATTTAATGTAAATATGTAAATTATGGAATTAAAAAAATTACAGAAAAAAATTGCGGAATATCCAAAGAAAATAATGACTTTGGAAAAAATCTATGACTCAATTCCGAGTATTAAAGAATTATCCAAAGAGATGGAAAAGATAGAAAGATCAGAAAATACCGGAGAAGAGCTTAGGAGAAATTTAAAACTATTTAAGAGTTACAGAATAAGTCTGGATGCTGTATATGAGAATTATTTACGGATAAAGAATGATATAGAATCAGATATTGAAAAAATGAAAGAATTCGAACCGAATGAATCTGTAAGACTAAGCATAATACAGGCAGAACAGTTGATACTATCTATAAATACAGCTGCAGGAGCTCTTGAAGAAGAAAAGGAGAATCTGGAATTTTCAATTAAGAAGCTGCAAATGACATTGAAAGGTTCAGATTAAATCAGTTAAATTTTTATTAATTGCCTTAATTTTTGTATTCAATAGTTGACGTTATAATAAAAAAGAGTATAATAGTTCGTACCCGAACAATTCGAAACCTAATTGTTCAGGCACGAACTATTTTTTTTAGGAGAATACGGCAGGTCCGGATTCTTTTTTATTACAAAAAATTGGGGTAAAAAATGGATAATAGAAGTGTGTTGAAAAGTATAGGCTGGCTGTCGTCGCTGATAACAAGGCGTCTAGACCAGTTATGTGCTGCAAGGAAGCTAAGCGGGGCAGAAGGAAGAATACTTCATTTTGTCATGACAATAGATCATGACATTTTTCAAAAAGATATAGAGTATGATTCGCACCTTAAGGCTTCGACCGTTTCAGAGCTACTTAAAAATATGGAGCATAAAGGGCTTATAAGGAGAGAGTCGGTAGCTCATGACGCAAGATTAAAAAAAATAGTTGCAACGGAGAAAGTCGCTAAGCTTAAGGAAGAGGTTCTGTCAGACATGGCACAGCTTGATAGTGATCTTACCGAAGGAATAAGCGATGAAGAGTTAAAAACATTCGGAGAAGTGTGTTTTAAATTTATTGAGAACTTAAATAAATTGGAAGAGAGGAAATGAAATGCATAATGTTCAGACTATCACAAAGTGCATAAGAGAGTATAAGAAACCTTCTATGCTTGCACCTATATCTGTCGCATTAGAGTGCCTGCTCGAATGCTTTATACCGTTGATAATGGCAAGACTCATAAACCAGATGGACGGTAGTTCCATGAGGCCTATAATTGAAAATGGTGCATTACTCATAGTAATGGCATTCGGATCGCTTGCCTGCGGAATCCTTGCAGGTAAATATGCTGCAACGGCATCGACCGGACTTGCAAAAAATATGAGAGATGACCTTTTTGAAAGAATAAATGATTTTTCATTTGCTGATGTGGATAAGTTTTCATCGTCATCACTTGTAACGAGGATGACCACTGATGTTACAAATGTTTCGAATGCTTATCAGATGCTTATAAGAATGGCATTCAGGGCTCCGCTCATGCTTCTTTTTTCAATAATCATGAGTGCGTCTATCAATTTGAAGATGGCAACATATTTCATGGGAATGGTACCGATACTGGCAATTGTACTTTTCGGGATCGTTCATATAGTACATCCGATATTTAAGCGTATATTTAAGAAGTATGATGCACTCAATAATTCCGTACAGGAAAATATTGCGGGCATAAGAGTTGTAAAGGCTTTTGTAAGAGAAGATCATGAAAATAAGAAATTTTCTGCAGCTGCTGAAGAGGTTAGAAAGGATTTCACAAACGCAGAAAAAATCCTTGCTTTTAATACACCTGTAATGACTTTTTGTATTTATCTTGCGATATTACTGGTATGTTATAACGGTGCAAAAATGATCATAAATTCAGGAGCAACCGAGCTTACGGCCGGAGAACTTTCATCGCTTTTAACTTATGGTGTTCAGTGCCTCGTTTCACTTATGATGGCATCAATGGTATTTGTAATGACAACTATGTCAGCAGAATCTGCAGCCCGTATAGCAGAGGTATTAAATACAGAAAGCACACTTAAATCCCCTGATAATGGAATCAAAAAAGTTGAGAGCGGAGATATTGATTTTGAAAATGTTTCTTTCAAATATAAGGCTGAAAGTAAAAAATATGCTCTTTCAAACATTAACCTGCATATAAAATCAGGTGAAACAGTTGGAATATTAGGCGGTACAGGTTCTTCAAAATCATCGCTTATCCAGCTTATCCCAAGGCTTTATGACGTAAGTCAGGGTTCTGTAAAGGTTGGAGGAAAAGATGTTAGAGAATATGATCTCGTGAGCCTCCGTGACGCAGTTGCAGTTGTTCTGCAGAAAAATGTCCTTTTCTCCGGAACCATAAAAGAAAATATGAGATGGGGCAATAAAGAGGCTACTGATGAGGAAATCCTCGATGCATGTAAGATATCGCAGGCTGATGAGTTTATCCAGCAGTTTCCTAATAAATATGACACTCATATAGAAAGAGGCGGAACGAATGTATCCGGCGGACAGAAGCAGAGACTTTGCATAGCCAGAGCTATTCTTAAGAATCCTAAAGTCCTTATTTTTGATGATTCGACATCTGCAGTAGATACCAAGACAGATGCACTTATAAGGATGGGACTTGCAAATTCACTGCCGAATACAACTAAGATCATTATTGCGCAGAGAGTTTCTTCGGTACAGGAAGCAGATAAGATCCTGGTAATGGAGAACGGTGAGATAGTTGAGATGGGCAATCACGAAGAACTTCTTAAAAAGAACGGAATTTATAAAGAACTTTTTGATTCACAGACAAAGGGAAAGGAGGAGTGATCATATGCAGATGAGAAGACGTCAGATGCAGGGAAAGAGACCGGATATCAAGCCGGGTACTTTTGGAAGATTTATAAAATACCTTGCTGCCCATTACGGAGTACAGCTAGTAGTGGTATTTATCTGTCTAATACTGAGTGCTTTTTCTTCAGTTATAGCAAATTTATTTATACAGAAGATTGTAGATGAGATCGTAGCTCCCGGCCTTACCGGAGGTTTTGAATCTGTTGCTGCAGATTTTATAAAGATCATAAGCTCGATGATCGCATTTTATCTTATAGGTCTTATTGCAACCTTTATTTACACAAGAACTATGGCGCTTGTCACACAGGGAACCTTAAAAGCTTTTCGTACGGATATGTTCGAAAAGATGGAATCTTTACCGATAAAATTCTTTGATACTCATGCACATGGCGATATCATGAGTACATATACAAATGATACGGATGCCATAAGACAGCTTATAGGTCAGGCCATGCCAATGCTCATCCAGTCAGCGATAAGCAGTATCGGACTCGTGGTAATGATGTTCTACTATAGTATATGGCTCACACTCGTAGCAGCAATATTTGTCTTTATAATGTTTAAGGCTATAAAAAGTATTGGTGGAAAGAGCTCCAGATATATGCTTGAGCAGCAGATGTCACTTGCAGCTGAAGAAGGCTTTATCGAGGAAATGATGGAAGGAACCAGGGTTGTTAAGGTTTTTAACCATGAGACAGAGTCTAAGGAAGATTTTGCAAAGCTGAATGAAAAGCTCAGAGGTGACAGTGAGAAGGCAAATATTTTCGGTAATGTTTTAGGACCGATCATGGGTAATCTTGGTAACCTTATGTATGTTGTAGTTGTTCTTACAGGTGGTTTACTTGTTACCTTCAATGCCAGAAATATAGGATTCAGCAACTTTTTTACAGATGAATTTAACTATGTGACAATAGGAATGATAGTTTCCTTCCTTTCAATGTGCAGACAGCTTTCGCAGACTATTATGCAGGCTTCCATGCAGATGACTTTTATTACAATGGGACTTGCCGGTGCGGAGCGAGTATTTGATCTTATAGATCAGGCACCCGAGGAAGATGAGGGATATGTACAGCTTGTCAATTCTACGGTTGATGAAAACGGCAATATAACAGAAACTGACAAACATACAGGACACTGGGCATGGAAACATCCTCACAAGGCTGAAGGAACAGTAACCTATCAGCCGCTGGAAGGAAATATTGAGCTTGCAGATGTTGATTTTGGATATAATCCTGAAAAGATCGTGCTTCATAATGTTTCACTTTATGCAAAGCCGGGTCAGAAGATAGCATTCGTAGGATCAACAGGTGCAGGAAAGACAACCATAACAAATCTTATAAACAGATTCTACGATATAGGTGACGGAAAGATCCGCTATGATGGAATTAATATTAATAAGATTAATAAGAAGGATTTAAGACGTTCACTTGGAATTGTTCTTCAGGATGTAAATCTCTTTACAGGAACGGTTATGGATAATATACGTTACGGAAAACTTGATGCGACGGATGAAGAATGTATTAATGCAGCAAAGCTTGCAAATGCCCATGGCTTTATAGAAAGACTTCCGGATGGTTACAACACTATGCTGACAGCAAACGGAAGCAATCTTTCACAGGGACAGAGACAGCTTATTTCTATTGCAAGAGCAGCGGTAGCTGATCCGCCGGCAATGATACTCGATGAGGCAACATCTTCGATCGATACCAGAACTGAGGCAATAGTTCAGCGCGGTATGGATAATCTTATGAAAGGCCGTACAGTATTTGTAATCGCCCACAGATTGTCAACTGTAAGAAATTCTGATGCGATCATGGTTCTCGATCACGGCAGGATAATCGAAAGAGGCAACCACGATGAACTCATCGCACAGAAGGGAACATATTATCAGCTCTACACCGGTGCTTTCGAAATGGAGTAAATTACCAGACGAGAGTATG
>JAIKZC010000195.1 GCA_024682575.1 Lachnospiraceae bacterium
TATGATGTGTGTATCATCGATAATGCTTATAAGAGCTGACAGTAAAGAAGCGCTTGAAAAGAAGCATGACCTTTGGAAATACCTTAAGGAAAGAGATTTCTGGCTCTATTTAAAGATAAGAAACGGAATACTTGGAAGCAGCGTAAATCTTCCCGGTAAGCCGGGACGTAAGATTTCAATAGGCGGTTACAAGCTGGTTCACTGGTTTGTTGGTTTTAACTAAACATAAAAAAATCCATTTTGAGTTTTAGCTCAAAATGGATTTTTTTTATGCCTGATTTCTTCTGAATAAACTTCTCTGACTAACTTTGGATGATGCTGTGCGTTCTGCAATGCTGTTATAATCAACAACATAAATTGCGAAGTACATAAAGGTTGAAAGTGCAAATGCCGTTATAACATCAAATACTGAATGCTGCTTTAAGAACATTGTCGCAAGTATTATCGAAAAAGTAAGTATAAATGATGAAATAAGTACAGGTTTATTTTTCGAAAGCTTTTCCGAAGTACTTATTGCAAAGTAGCATCCGAGAGAATTATAAACATGAATGCTTGGAAAAATATTTGTTGGAGTATCTGTACTGTAAAGCTGAATAACAAGTCTTGTAAAAATATTGTTGTGAGGGAATACTGTCGGTCTCAGTGTTGCACCGTTAGGATAAAAGGTTGATACCAGAAGGAAAACCGTCATTCCCGTTATCAGAAAAGCACAAAGCTTTTTATATTCGGATTTATTTGTAAAGATAAAATATATTACTGTTGCTGCAATATAAAAGAACCACAACAAATATGGAACTATAAAGTACTCACAAAAAGGAATTATATCATCAACAGCCATATGAATAATATGATATGAGTTTTTTACATTTTTCTCCAAAAACATAAACCATGGAATATAGATCAAAGTATAGGCTATGATTATCCATGCATGAGAGTAACGCTTTAAAAAATTTTTCATATAACTATCTCCTGACATACATATGAATATCTGTCGATTTCCCAAAGATATGAATGATTTTATCATACATACCATTGAGGTTCAAGGAAATAGAGCGCACTTTTTAACATACAGTTAACATTTTATTAAAAAATCAGGGGTATATTTCTTTGTTAAAAAAATAATTATCGCTGGAGTGCCTTAACAAATAAATTGTGCTATGTTATAATCAATGAGTTGTCGCGTTAATGCACAAAAGTAAAATATTTGAGCAGAATTTAAGGAGGAAGAGCATGTATTCATTGGACGAACTGCGTTCGGTCGATCCGGAAATCGCTGAGGCAATCGAGAAAGAACAGGAAAGACAGAATAGCCATATAGAACTGATCGCTTCAGAAAACTGGGTAAGCAAGGCTGTTATGGCTGCAATGGGAAGCCCGCTTACAAACAAATATGCAGAAGGATATCCGGGACATAGATATTATGGAGGATGCGGCTGCGTAGATGTTGTGGAAGATCTCGCAAGAGAGAGAGCAAAGAAACTCTTTGGATGTGAATATGTAAATGTTCAGCCTCATTCAGGAGCTCAGGCAAATATGGCAGTTTTCTTTGCTATGATGAAGCCTGGCGATACTTTTATGGGCATGAATCTTGACCAGGGCGGACATCTTTCACATGGTTCACCGGTTAACTTCTCAGGTTCATATTTCAACTGCGTACCTTATGGTGTAAATGATGACGGATTCATTGACTATGATGAAGTTTTAAGGATTGCAAAAGAGTGCAAGCCTAAGATGATCGTAGCAGGAGCTTCGGCTTATGCGCGTACTATTGATTTCAAGAAGTTCAGAGAGATAGCTGATGAAGTTGGTGCATATCTCATGGTAGATATGGCTCACATTGCAGGACTTGTAGCTACAGGATATCATCCTTCACCTATCGGAATTGCAGATGTAGTTACTACTACAACACATAAGACTTTAAGAGGTCCCAGAGGAGGACTTATTCTTTCAAGTGCTGAGGCAGCTGATAAATTTAAGTTTAATAAATGCGTATTCCCCGGAATACAGGGCGGTCCGCTTATGCATGTTATCGCTGCAAAGGCAGTTTGCTTCAAAGAAGATCTTCAGCCTGAGTTCAAGACTTATGCAAAAAATATCATAGATAATGCACAGGCTCTTGCAAACGGCCTTATGAACCGTGGACTTTCAATAGTATCCGGTGGAACAGACAATCATCTTATGCTTCTTAACCTTGAGCCTCAGGGACTTACAGGAAAAGAAGTTGAGGCTCTTCTTGATGAGGCTCATATTACAGCCAATAAGAATACCATTCCTAACGATCCTCAGAAGCCGTTCGTAACTTCCGGAATCCGTCTCGGAACACCGGCAGTCAGCACCAGAGGCTTCAATACTGATGACTGTGATGAAGTTGCACGTGCAATTTCACTTATCGTTCTTGGCGGTAAGGATAAAGTTGCTGAGGCACGTGAGATTGTTAAGACTCTTACAGACAAATATCCATTATACTAAAAAATAAAGTGTTATTTTTTAAACCTCTGTGCTATACTTTGTAATGGCGCAGAGGTTTTATTATATTTTGCAGCCTCTATATGTATATTCGACAGGGGAGAGTTATGGTTTTTAGTTCGTTGATCTTTTTATTCAGGTTTTTACCTGTTTTTCTTTTAGTTTATTACCTGATTCCTTTTAAGTTCAAAAATCTGGCGCTTTTTGCCGGGAGTCTGGTTTTTTATGGATGGGGAGAGCCCAGATACCTTGTGCTTGTAGTTCTCTCCATAATTATAAATTACGTCATAGCAAGGCTAATGTGTTCATATGAACAGGGTACTCTCCAGCGGAAGCTGATGTTTCTGCTGGCGATTTTTTATGATGTGGGAATGCTTTTCGTATTTAAGTATCTTGGCTTTATCATGACGAGCATAAATGATTTTACGGGAGCGAATATATCTGTACCAACGATAACGCTTCCACTGGGAATCAGCTTCTATACTTTCCAGATAATGTCATATGTTATAGATGCTTACAGGGGTAAGTGTGAATGCGAGAATAATATATTGAATCTCGGAACTTATCTGGTAATGTTTCCACAGCTTATAGCAGGACCTATTGTAATATATGAAAAAGTGGCAGATGCACTTAAATCAAGAGAAATAACCGCAGAGCATATAGAGAATGGCTTTAAGACTTTTACGCTGGGACTTGGAGCGAAAGTAATATTTGCAAATACTCTTGGAAATATATGGAATGCTACAGACTCGGCGGGATATTCGAATATATCAACAGGATTTGCCTGGCTCGGAGCGATCGCCTATTCGCTTCAGTTATATTTTGATTTCAGCGGTTATTCATTAATGGCGATCGGACTTGGAGAAATGCTCGGATTTGAATTTCCGAAGAACTTTGACAATCCTTATATAGCCAGATCAGCTACGGAATTCTGGAGAAGATGGCACATGACCCTCACCGGATGGTTCAGGGAATATATTTATATTCCTCTGGGAGGAAACAGGGCAGGTGCATTAAGAACATACCTCAATATGTTTGTTGTCTGGGCTATAACAGGTTTCTGGCATGGGGCAGGCTGGAATTTCATCATATGGGGTCTTTATTACTTTATCCTTCTTTCGATAGAAAGACTTTTTCTTAAGAAATTTCTGGATAAGTCACATGTTTTATCCAGAATATATACGCTTACAGTTGTAATAAGCGGATGGGTTATTTTTGCAGCAGAATCACTTGGAAAAGGAATAATTTATTTAAGCCGGATGTTTACATGGAATCCGGGAACAGATGCGCTTGAGTATATTGAGACATACTGGTACTTCCTTTTGGGAGCGATCATATTTTCAACGCCATTGTTTAGAAAATATTACGAGAACCACAAAAAAGGAGTACATGTTATGGTCGTACTCTTCCTTATATTCTGGCTTTCGGTAATATTATTGGTTGATTCGGTTTACAATCCATTCCTTTATTTCAGGTTCTGATACAGGATTGAAAACAGGGTTTTTTAGAGGTAGAAGCAGGTTTATTATGAAAAAGTGTCCGTTTTTTATTGTTATAATATTGACTGTTGCCTTAATGGCAATATTTGGTCTTTTTGTGCAGTCCGGGCTTATATATGCAGAGGACAGCATGAAAGATGCCAATAACGAGAGCAAGACAATTGAAGTTGCTTCCGCAGTTCACGTTCTGAAGACATCGGTAATGAGTTCGCTTGGAATTGAGAATGAGGATTATCCTGACGTTGATGATATAATGATGTGGACTCCTCCGGATGGAGCTGTAAGCCGGAATACCGCCGAGGAAGAGGAAAGTGATATAGTAGAGGTTGCCGGCGGAGGAGAAGAGAATCCGCAGGAAATTGCTAAAGAAATAGCCTCTGACGAAGAATATGCAAACAATCCTGAGGGATTTGTTCAGGCAGAGGGAGATGGGGCTTCTGCCGTTGATTATGGAAGCTTTGTCACAGTTGGAGATGATTATTTTGAGTCCGGAGATGCATGCTTTATCGGTGATTCGAGAATGCAGGGCTTCTGCCTTTATTCCGGACTTGAAAATATAGCTGCATTTGCACAGAAAAGCTATGCGATCTATACGGTATTCACAAAACCGATGTTTGATTCACCTACCGGAAAACTTACACTTTTGCAGGAAATGGAAGCGAACGCAGGCAAATATAAAAAGGTTTATGTCATGTTCGGAATAAACGAAATGGGATGGGCCGATGAAGAAAAGTTCGATCTTTGTTATTATCAGCTTATCGATATGATAAAGTATTATCAGCCGGAAGCTGTTATATACATCCACAGCGTAATACATGTTACGAAGGAAAAGGCTGATTCTTCTGACCGATTCACGAATGAGAGCATAGACAGGAGAAATGCCGGTATAAAAGAGGTAGCAGAGAATGAACATGTTGCATACCTCGACCTTAATTCTGTATTTAACGATGAGGAAGGATATCTTCCTAAAGAATGTACATCTGACGGAGTTCATATTAAGGCTGATTATATGAACCTCTGGGTAGATTATCTGAAAACACATGCAATAGCAGTAGATTAATTTTTATATATGGATTATAAAAAGGGCCATGATCTGACGGGATCATGACCCTTTTGCGTTAAATTGCTTTGCTTACGGCGCAGGCAAGCGAACCGGGACCGATATGACATGCTATAACAAGCGATAAAGGATTGATCGTAATGTCATAGTCAGGAAATTCTGCACGGAGATCTGCGGCAAATTCCTCGGCTGCGTCATAATTCATTGTGTGGGCGATAGCCAGATGAAATCCTTTGCCTGAATCAAGCCCGCCAAAACGCTTTTCAATATCTTCTTTGATGGCATTTACCATAATCTTTTTTGCCGGCTTTATTCCACGGCATTTTGAAAAGGCGTCAAGCTTCTCGCCCTGGATCTGCAGAACCGGCTTCAGGTTCAGAACTTTTGCCAGCATTGCAGCAGCCGGAGTCACACGGCCGCCTTTTTTTAAATAATCAAGTGTGTCGAGCATGATATATATGCTTGAGTCAAATTTTGAAGTTTCCAGGATTTCTTTTATCTCCTTAGCGCTTTTACCCTCTTCGGCAAGCTTAAGAGCGTCGTATGCGGACTGACGCTGTGTTACGGAAATGCGCTGGTTATTTACGACCTGAACACGTCCATTATAATCCTCTGCATAAAGGTTTGCAGAAGCGCATGAACCTGAAAGACCGCTTGAGAGTGGGATATACACAAGTTCATCATAGCTTTTAAGGATTTCATCCCAAAGTCCTGTGACAGCCATTGCAGTGGGCTGTGAGGTATGTACTTCTGCCTTTTCTGAAAGGAATCTGTAAAAATCTTCTGTTGTTAAGCTTACACCATCTAAATATTCACTACCGTTTATAGTAAATGGGATCGGAATCACAAATATTCCGTCTTTCTTTCCCTCATCGGGCATGAGACCGCTTCCTGTATCGGTTACAATTGCCAGTTTATTCATAAATAAAACCTCCATAAAAAGGGGCATAAGCCCTGTAAAACAATATATT
>JAIKZC010000210.1 GCA_024682575.1 Lachnospiraceae bacterium
ATTCCTTTATTCGATCGTTCAGACAATACTCTGCCTTGTGATCTGCTCACTCGCAGGTTATGGTTTTGAGCTTTATCATGATTCCGGAAAGGATAAACTCTTTGCAATACTTCTTCTTGCAATGATGATCCCCGGAGTTGCAACAATGATCCCGCTTTTCAGAATGGTTTCAAAAATGCATCTTCTGAATTCGGTATGGGCATTTATACTTCCCTCGATATCGACTCCGTTCATGATAATGATGTTCAGGCAGAATTCGAGAAACTTCCCGGTTTCCATTATGGAGGCTGCAAGAATCGATGGACTGAGTGAGTTTAAGATTTTCTTCTCAATGTATGTTCCGATCATGAAGTCAACATATGCGGCAGCAACAGTTGTTACTTTCATGAACGCATGGAATTCCTACATGTGGCCTAAGGTTGTAATGAATGATAATCGTGCGCAGACAATGCCGATGCTCATTGCAAATCTTGCATCAGGCTATACAACAGATTATGGAATGCTTATGATGGGTGTGCTTTTCTGTTCAATACCTACAATGATAATTTTCTTCGTATTACAGAAGAGCTTCGCAGAAGGACTTACAGGCGCTGTTAAATAATGCTTTGGGGGACGGCATCCGATGGGGTGTGTCAACACACGTTATTAGAGGAGGAAAAGTCGTGAAGGACTTTGATATGAAAATAATAAAAAATCCTGAGATTTTTGAGGAAAACCGCCTGGAGCAGCACTCGGATCATGAGTGGTACGGCTCGGAAGAGGCAGTGGAAAAAGGAGTATCGGATTTCAAATATTTTTTGAACGGGAGCTGGAAATTTTCCTATGCAAAAAATACTGCCCTTGCACCTGAGGGCTTCGAAAAAGATGATTTTGATGTTGCGGGCTGGGATGATATCCCGGTTCCAGCACACATCCAGATGCAGGGCTACGGAGTACCCCAGTATGCCAACACCCAGTATCCCTGGGAGGGACACGAGAAGCTTAAGCCCGGAGAGGTTTCAACATATTATAATCCAACAGGATCATATGTAAGATTTTTTAATATTCCTGAAAATATGAAGGGTAGAAAGATATTCATATCATTTCAGGGAGTCGAGACAGGATTTGCACTCTGGCTCAATGGGAAATACATAGGTTACAGCGAGGACAGCTTTACACCTGCTGAATTTGATCTGACGGATGCAGTAAGAGAGGGTGAAAACCGCCTTGCAGTAAGGGTATTCAGATTTACATCCGCAAGCTGGTGTGAGGATCAGGATTTCTTCAGATTTTCCGGAATATTCAGAGATGTATATCTTTATACCGTTCCTGATGTACATATCAGAGATCTGAAGATCAAGACACTTTTAGATGACAATTACAAAAATGCCGATCTTACGGTTGATATGAAGGGCAGCGCTGACGGAAACTACGAACTCAGTCTTTCAGATGAAAACGGCGATGTCGTTATTTCCGGCAACGGACAGCTCAGCAAGGATATCCATATTTCCGTTCCGGTTCAGGAGCCTGAGCTTTGGAGTGCTGAAAAACCCAACCTTTATACATTGAGGATTGAAGTCAGGGATGCAAAAGGAAATTTAAATGAAATAATTTCTGAAAAAGTTGGATTCAGAAGATTCGAGCTTATTAATAATGTAATGCATCTCAATGGAAAGAGAATAGTATTCAAGGGCGTGAACCGTCATGAATTCTGTGCTGAGTCGGGCAGGGTCCTTCCGGTAAAATATATCGAAAAAGATCTTATCACCATGAAGCAGAATAATATAAATGCTGTCCGTACCAGCCATTATCCTAACCAGACAGCATTTTACAGGCTCTGCGATAAATACGGACTTTATGTAATTGACGAGACAAATATGGAGACCCACGGCAGCTGGGATCCGATCATTAAAGGAAAAGAGCCGATTGAATATGCAGTTCCCGGAGACAGGAAAGAATTTCAGGCAATGGTTCTTGACCGAATTAAATCCATGTATGAGCGTGATAAAAATCATGCCTGCATACTTTTCTGGTCACTTGGAAATGAGTCATTTGGCGGAAAAGATATTCATGAGATGTCTAAGTATATACATAAGGCAGATGACACACGACTTGTACATTATGAAGGTATAGTCAATGACAGACGTTACCCTGACTGCTCAGATGTTGAGAGCACGATGTATACCCCTGTTGAGGACATAAAGAAATGGCTCAAAGAGCATAGGGATAAGCCTTATATAAATTGCGAATATGCTCATGCCATGGGAAATTCTAACGGTGCGATCTATAAATATACTGAGCTCACTGAAGAGGACGAACTTTATCAGGGTGGATTTATCTGGGATTATATTGACCAATCGATAACAACTCATGACAGAAATGGTGTAGAATTCCAGGGATACGGCGGAGATTTCGGCGATCGCCCCTGTGATTATGATTTCTCAGGAAACGGCATAGTTTACGGAAAAGACCGTGATCCGAGTCCAAAGATGCAGGAAGTGAAGGCAGTATACAGTAATATAGCTGTGAATATCGGAGAGAAAGAGATGGAGATCCACAATAAAAATCTCTTTACCGATACGGCGGAATTTGACTGCTTCATAAGCCTCGAAAAAGACGGAAGAAAGATAAAAGAAGTAAAAGAAAATATATCCGTTGCTCCTCTCAGCAGGAAAAAATTCGATCTTCCATTTACTCAGGAAAGCGATGATGCTGAATATATCATCACAGTCTCATTCCGCTTAAAAGAGGACAGAGCCTATGCATCCAAGGGGCATGAAATAGCCTGGGGACAGAAGGTTTACGGAAGCTATAAGCACGCTGAGCCCGCAGATGACAAATTTATCATAAGCGATGATTATAATGTTATCGGTGTAAGAGGACGTTCTTTCGAAATCCTTTTCTCAAAGCTTTTCGGAGGCCTGATCTCTTATAAATATGCAGGTAAAGAGCTTCTTGCAGGAATACCCAAGCCAAATTTCTGGAGAGCAATGACTCAGAATGATATTGCAAATCTGCTCCCTTTCAGGGCAGGACAGTGGAAGACAGCCAGCATTTATCTATCTCATAAATACGAACACGGCAGGAGATACAGCGAAGCTGAAGTAAGGGAAGAGGACGGAAAAGTTACAGTAACTTATACATATCATCTTCCGGTAAAGCCTGAGAAAGACGCAAAGCTTGCCTATACAGTTTTTACTGACGGCACAGTTAAAACGTCTCTGGAACTGGAGAAGTCAGATGATGTTGGAGAAATTCCGGCATTCGGAATGATTTTCCCTATGGATGCGGATTTTGAAAATGTAAGCTGGTATGGAATGGGTCCTGATGAGACCTACTGCGACAGAAAGCATGCAAAGATAGGAAAATATTCCAATAAGGCAGCCGATAACATGGCTAAATACCTCGTACCACAGGAATGCGGAAACAAAGAAGAGGTTCGTTTTGCATCAGTTACTGATGACAAAGGACATGGCATAGAGTTCTATATGGATAAGGAATGTTTTGGATTCTCGGCACTTCCGTATTCACCTCATGAGCTGGACAATGCCGCTCATCCTAATGAGCTTCCTGCATCGTTAAAGACATGGGTACGCGTAGGATGCCAGATGGGAATCGCAGGAGATGATACCTGGGGAGCACTTACACACCCCGAGTTTATGCTCGACAACAGTAAAAAGATGAAAATGGAATTTTATTTCAAAGGAATCTGATAGTATCAAAGAAAAACATCCGGCAAGATATAATTGTCGGATGTTTTTTTAGTCTTTTTAGTCAGTTCTGTTTTTCTTGCTTGCAACCTTCATTTCGTACATGCGCTGGTCTGCAAGTTTATATACGTCTTCGGCATTTTGCAGATCATCTTCGCTGTTTTTTGCAATGCCGTAGGAGGCATCTATATTTATTTTGCAGATTGCGGAATCTTCTTTCGACATTTCTTTCATGGATTCAATGGCATTATCAATATAATCAAAATTTTCTTTGAATATGACTACCATGAATTCGTCACCACCCATTCGGACAGGAATGCCGATTCTCCCGAAACTTCTTTTTAAGATTTTTGAAAAAGTTACAAGAAGCAGATCGCCTTTTCTGTGACCATAATTATCATTTATTTTTTTGAGCCCGTTGAGGTCGATGGAAATTATGCAGTAATCCTGTTCTCCATCATTAAGTTCCTGCAGAAGTTCTTCGCCTTTGGTACGATTGTAGAGGCTTGTGAGTCTGTCATTATAGGCCATTTTTAAGAGCACTTCCTTTTCGGTTTCGGCTGTGACTTTTGCTTTCATATCAAGATATGAGCGCAGAAGATAGCTTGTAAAGAGGATCATTATAAAAATCAGCGTACCGTAAGGCATCAGCGGAAGACCAAGACTTGCATCATTTGCAGCGATGTATTTCTGGAAATTAAAGCGTATAAGATCCAAAGCAGCTATCAGACATAGTTCTATCATTCCGAACTGCATGATTATCCCATAGGCGTGTTTACGGTGATCAGTTTTTCGTATAGAAAAGTAAATTGTTATAAGCATCCCGATGACCATTATATGGAAAAAGGTCAGAATCGCAGGAAAATGAAGGATATCCGTAAAATGCAGAATAGTCGCGGTCAAAAGAAAAATACATGCCAGTAAGATAAGCAGGTTTATTTCGCGTCTGCTACCGCCGCTGTGATTTTTATCAAGGAGATAATAACGGACCAGAAAAAGTGCAGGAATGATCGAGGCATATAAGACGAAATATTCCAGCAATGTGATATCGATCAGTCGATGGCTGAAAAGCTGCATTAAATTTTCATAGCATAAGGACCATACTCCTATAAAGAAACTCAGACTTCCGATATGGATCAGAGGATCAGGACAGCGTTTGTAGACAGATATAACTACACCTATTATAAAAGCGATTATACCCAGTGTTACAAGGAAAATTGCCACAAAAAGTGTGCTGCGGTTTTTATAGGCAAGTATAAAATATGCAATATCAGAACGTATGATATTGATATTTCCTATATTTGTGAAAGCATTGAGCTCGGAAGGATTGATCTCGATAACTATTATATCTCCCGCAGCCCTGTTGGGGAAAGGGATATAGTGATAACAGCTTGGAGCTGTTTTGTTGGCATTGATCTCATCCATGCCCAATGTATAAACGTCCCGTCCCTCGACATAAGCTTTTACACCACTTAACGATACAAGAAGCGAGAGGGAATAATTATCCGGAAGATCCTCCGGAAGAGTATTTCGTAGGATTATCTGGTCGCCTTTCTTAATAACAGCCGGAAAATGAAAGCTGCTGATGTCATCTGTAAAATATTTTTTTCCGTTATAATAAACACTCCAGCCTGAATTGAATTCAGAATAGATAACAGATGGAAGCTTTGGAGTGAAAAAATACTCCATGGTGACGGCAATAAGGATGATAAGGGCAGAAACTGAGATAAAGAGGTGTATCAGATATTTACTTATATTATTTACATCTCTCATTCTTTGTTTCTCCTAAAATCTTAAAATCAGTAAACTGAAATAGTATGGTCAAGCAGATATCTTCCGTTTGAAAGTTCCTGAGGCTGTATGCTTATATTAACGGCATCTGCATCAAGATCTGCAAGAACTCTTTCAAGAAGATCATTGCTGGCAGTCTTTGAATTGTAAGCATTCCTGAGCGTTTCGTAGAGCTCATCTCCCTCGATGACATCATAAATATGATAACTGCCTTTTCCTTTTGTCATGATCTGCTCATAGGCATCGTCATAATAGGACTCAAGGTCTTTTAATACCTCATCTTCGCTGAATCCGTAATCCTCAATTCCCGGGAGGTTTTCATCTGAAGACTCTTCATCACTGCTGTCCTCGCTGCTTTCTTCTTCATCGGGTTCAAGATTGCGGTATTTTTCGCCATTGCATGCCGGAAGATATACAGAAAGCGTTCTTCTGGCATGATTTGAAGCATAATCGTCATCAGTTTTATTGAAATAATCATAATTACAGATCTTTTCATCTCCCGTATCGTCCCAGGTCACGTCAACATTGTAGTAGTCGTCTTCGAGTTTGATGATGTCCCAGGCATGAGCCTCTCCGGCATATCCTGCACAAAAATA
>JAIKZC010000232.1 GCA_024682575.1 Lachnospiraceae bacterium
TTGTATAAACCATCGTTACCGATGTACCTTCAGGAAATACCATTCTATATCTTATTGGAACTGTATTCTCTTTTATCTCATCCCTTTGAGGTACATACCCTGCACAGATATTCAAAACATAATATCTGTCCGCAGCAGGTATATCTTCTAATATATCTTTTATGTTCTCCTTGAAATCTTCAGCCTCTTCCCTTCGATCCTCTTCGTTTACGTCATCTGCTATGATCAGTGAAACAGCAAATTTCAGAACAAGATCATCAACACTGTTTCCGCCCAGATTCCTAAGATAATTATAAATCTGCTTTGCCACGTCAGACCTGATATCTGTTTTATGAACATCCTCCAGTACATCTAAAAGATCCGAAACTGCATCTTCACAATCAGAATGACTGTCAACATAAGCCTTCGCCAGCTGCTCTGCCCTGGATTCATCATAATACCATAAAGTCCGTTTTGCCGCCGGCATATATGCACTTGCTGCTATACTGCTATGCTCATAATTCTGTGATTGAAAATATTCTTTCTTCTTATTTTCTTCAACTTCCTCTTCAAAATTGTCAATGCCGAGCTGAGCTACAAATTTGCTATAACAATCAATATTAAATACCGTTGCAGTTCTATTTCCCATACTATCCTCAACAAAACGTAATACCTGCAAGGCTTCAGGCGTATCTTTTTTTAAATCAACCGGATCTTCCGCAGTCGATCCCGTAAAAAGACCGATTCCTCTATTAATAGCGAGTCTATAGCGTTCTAAATTAATCTCATGATTTCCTTTAGCTTGTAACGAATTGTCTGTATCAGACAATAATGGAATAACTCTGATCATAGGCATCATATTATTTATCTGAAATTTAGCAATGATCTGATCATAAGTGTTTTTATCAGCTACAAGCTTATTTAAGGTATCCTGAATATAAATTTCATAAAGGTTTTTCATGGAGTATCTTATCATCATCCCATTACGATCATAAGTAGTCCAATCTTTCGTAAATCCTTCTTCATTAATACCATAATTTTTAGCAATAACTTCTCTCTCTGAAAAATCTACTTTAGATGATTCAAAAAAAGATGACCAATCAACCTCTGATCCAGAGCCGCTACCAATAAAAGGATATCTAAACAGCTTATCACCCTCATAATCCGAGCCATATGCTTCAACCAGTGTCTCTAATCCTTTATATTCTCCAGGTACAACGTAAGCGGCTCCATATTCCTTGATCTTTGCACTCAGGTTATCGTTCATTCTATAACCATGGCGGAGAGTATTCTCCCACATAACATAATCACGAGGAAGCAAACCTTTACCCTTAATTGTCAATGAATTCTTACTGCCCATTATGTATGCCATACTTACGGTATTTGAAAGATCTGTAGGCAGTTCATTTGTAAAAGTAGAAACAAAAGGCGTATAGTTATCTTTAATAGAAGAAGTAAGGCGTATCAGGTCAAGACTGAAACTGCTGTCCAGCTGCATTGTCAAATAAGAGCTAAAATGCTCACCGTCAATTGACTTCCATTTTTCTAACTGTTTATCGGCATTAAGATTAAATGCATTGAATGATACACCATTTTCATCATCAAGCCTCTCTCTGTATATAGGAAAGAATCCATTGGCTGAATAACCTACTATTGGAGACTCACCAATAAATCTTCGCATATTAACGTACATAACGTGGTCACCTGCTATTACTATCTCGTTAATATAAAGATTATCAACAGCTTTTTCAGGATTTATTTTCTTGTTGTTCTGTCTTCTCCACGCCTCAAATCTTTCAGTATCAGACCTGTTATCATCAGAAGCCAGATCATCTGTAACATTGCCTTCCTTTTGCTGGGCATTTATTTTGCGATCAAGATACATATGCATATAAAACAGTATAGCAGGTGCAAGATTCTGTGTTGATAACACATTACCCTCATGATCATATACAGTTGCATTACAATCTGTTCCGACTATCTGATACTCATCATCACTTCCCGGAACCTTGGATGCAAATCCATAGGATTTCATTTTTGTATTAGGAACTCCCGGAACATAAGAATCATAATAATCCGGTCGTTCCTCTTTTTCCGGTACCCATGTTACATCATGAACTACGAGCCTCATTACCCTATAGTGACCTGTATCAGGATTATATGCCATGAAAACCTCAACATCTCTATAAGTATACTTTGCAGATCTGTCAGGTATCTCAAGCGCATCTCTCGATACAGTCCCTGTACGATAGTTCTCATCCTTAATATATTTTTCTATTTCATTAGCACTTACCCAGCATGGAGTAACATAATAGTAAAGAAACTCTCCTTCATCTGTATAATCAAGAATATTAAATGTAAGAATATCTACAGGATCATTTTCAAGTCCCGGAAGAATATAAAAAGCATTATTTCCGGAAATTTGAAATCTTTCCATATCATGCTCATTAGGGGAAATCGTCTGGGCATCTTTCCAGGCTGTACTTCCAACTATGGTCTTATCACCATCACCAATTTTAGGTGCAAGCTTCAGATCAAGATCAATTGAATCAAGGATACAGCCTGTCAATTGAAATGAAAGGCATACCACGATAAGTAATGCTAATAACTTTTTTATGCGCCTCTTTGCCTTATCATTAAGCCTATTCATGATGACATCTCCTAACTCCGAACCTTATAAAACCATTATAACTGCGTAGCTCCGACTTCTTTAGCCAGAAGTCCTATACGTTCCATATTGATCAGCAATATCCTGCGGTTCTCTATGGCAGTCGTCAGAGCAGTTTCTATAACTGCTCTGCACATTTTGATCATACTTAAAAAGTCAGTTAACTGTTCTGCTTCAGCTCTTGCTCTGATTCCTTCAGTCAGCTTCTGCAATTTCTCTATAGTTGCAACATATGCTCCTACATTGTTAGTAGTTGCCTTCGCTATTGTTTCATAGAAAAACCTGTTCAGACTTTCTCCTCCGTCTTCACCGTTCATTATTTCAGACAGTATGGGATCTGTTTCCTGATCCTCAGTCAAAGCTTCTGCTTCTTCACCGAAGGAATCAAGATATTCATCGATCAAATTAATGGTTGATTGATAATTTTCAATTCTTTCATCATATTCTGAAAGGCTTTCATTAAATGATACGTTAATATCTCCCAAAGCTCTTATCATTTCATTGCTGTATACCATATCCGCCATTAATTATTTCCTCCCTGCCAAAAATATAAAATCTATGCAACTTATTTCCCTCTT
The DNA here is from genome assembly GCA_024682575.1 of Lachnospiraceae bacterium. Taxonomy (GTDB): domain Bacteria; phylum Bacillota; class Clostridia; order Lachnospirales; family Lachnospiraceae; genus NK4A144. The sequence goes on from JAIKZC010000232.1 coordinate 3,226, forward strand.
ATTTTATTTATAACAGCTTTGCCGAACTTACCAACATACTTTCCTCCTGTTTTAATACCTTCCCATGTATATTTTCCACTAATCTGTATGCCCTTTTTAATAATTCCTGCAGGCGGAGCCAGAACTTTTTTTGCCGCGCTTAAAGGGGGAGCCAGAACTTTTCCAGCGGCCTTCCCAACAACCTTTCCCGCTTTATATGCCGGAGAAAGAGCCTTTCCAACATACTTTCCGCCTGTTTTAAGTCCTTTCCAGGCATACTTTCCACCAACCTCTGCGCCCTTTTTAACACCCTTCCAGGCATACTTTCCGCCAACTCCAAGGCTTTTTTTTGCAACTTTGTAGGATACAGATAAGGTTTGCACGCCGACCTTTCCCATAAACTTTCCTGTTGTTTTGAGACCCTTCGTAGCAATAGCTGAACCAAACTGTGCACGTACCTGCTCATCTTCTGCAGCACGGAAACTCAGGATATTAGTTACCAAAGGACCGGTATTTTTTAAGGCAAAAGCACCCCCCATCATAAAAATCAGGTTTATCAGATAGTTTTGAAAAATTGCCTGATTTGATGTCGGATCTACAAAAGCTATCTCGTTTGAAAAAAGCATTTCCGTTATCGTTAGATATAATCTTATTCCTGCTACCAGTCCAAATCCGCTGAAAAGCTTTCCAACGAAAAGATCTGACCACTTACTAAACATTTTGCCTTCATCCAAAGGCATTGTTGCTATATAGATAGGGCTGACAAACAGTAGTAAGAGCACATCAAATACTCTGCCGATGAATACAAAAAGTGCCATACACATTGCTATCAGGAAAAATATTCCGAGCAAAAGACCTATCGTATAATCAATTCTTGAATATTTGAAGTATTTCTCTACTTCATCCATGTTATAAAAAAGTGGTCTGGATTCATTCTTAGCAGCCAGATAAAAACGTCCTCTGTACTTATCTGTAATTCCGAATTTCTCCGGTCTGGATCTTACAGCTTCTTTTTTTATGTCAGCAGAACTATTTTGACCCGATGTATTTACACCCTGATCTTTCGATGATGAATTTACAGCACCGGAATTATCTGTTTTAATTTCTACCCCTGAAGGTGTACTTATATTATACGCTGCATCTTCAGGGTATTTATCGGTATCAACTGCATCCATAGCGCTTATACAGAATAGTATACGGGCAATTGAGGTTTTTCCCTTACTCCCATCAACTTGCTTAGTAAATGCCTCATTAATATTATTAAGTACAATGGTAGAAATAAGTATTATAACTGTGGAGGCCAATGGTAAAAGAATATAGTAAAGCATAGCCTTAAAGGTTAATCTCATTACATGTCCTACACCTTTTCCTCTTGAAAGATCTAACTGCAGCATAGACTTTACTGTTGCTATGATCGCAGATAAAAGACATAATGAAAATCCTACAGCTATCATTATGCCTATGGCTTTTTGTATAATGCTGTCACTAAACAAAGCCATAATAAAATTCATCTTTACTCTGCCGCCACCGGCAACTTTTTTATAAACGGGCTCTATTCCTGAAAAAATATTAAAGGATGTCTCTACTCCCTCAACTGCCAACAGAACACATCGCATAATCTTGTAAATGCCTCTATAAAACACTTCCAGTAAGGTGTCTTTTAAAAGTCCTGTCATACCCTTGAAGAAGATTTCCAGTAATCCGCCAAGTATATCAAAAAGCTGTTCTAAAAGCACAGTAAAAATATCTGCAAGAAAGTTAAATACAGGAACAATTATATTATCAGTTACCCAATCCAGTATGTCCTGCAACCAGCCTAATTGAACAGTTGTCATAAAAATCCCTCCCTGTCAATTTACCGACAGATCAGCGTACTCTCAATTTTCTCCTCGAAACACCTGCGATTATTATTCCTGTTAATAAGGCAATTAAAATCAAAAACAGATAAAGAGGCCACGATGTCGTTCGTTTTTCTTTTATTGTAAAATCATATTTATTAGTATTATCATATCTGTCTGAAACAACTACAGTATAATTTCCACCTGCAGATGCTCCGTCCACCTTATCCGATATCTCATGTCCATTAATGAAAACCGTTACCTGTGCATCACTCTCTGAAGGATAAAAATAAACAGTGTCTTCTATTTCCTGTGAAATATCCTCAGAAAAGATCATATAGGGAGCACTGGTATCCCTATCAAATTGAACTGTATAATCCGGCAGCTGGACTGAACCAGCTCCTACAAATGTAGCAGAATATAAACCATCATCTTTAAGTTCAAGATTATCATAAGCTGTCAGCTCCAGATCATTTCCATTAAGAGTAACTCTCCCTATCCTGTATCCATAAGGTGCTCTCAGTACAGATAGGTGAAGTGGAAGTGTATTATCTGCAAGCAAAAACGAAAGTCTGTTTTTATACCGCGCTTTAACGAGCGGTCCGTCACCTGTCTGCCTTCCTGATTCAAGATAAAAATTATAGTTTGCAGCTGTTGCCGCGTTAAGCTGCTTTATCCCACTGGTATATGTATTGACACCCTCTACCTCTACATTTATTCCGTCCTGCGTATAGCGGCTTATAAATGCATTGCCAACCATGGATATTTCGACTTTTCCATTAACTATACTTCCCATTGGAACATTCATCCTAAAGCCGTCCCCATTTGGATAGAGATAATAAAAAAAGCCATCTGAACTGTTATACTCAATTTGCAGTTTCTGGCTTTCAACAACCTTATAATCAGATTTGTATGTATTTCCTTTGCCATATTCTGCAAAATTTGATGACAGCGCATCTGTAAGCTGTTCCTTCTCTTCAGGAGTCAGATTATCTAGCTTATTCTTCAGCTCTGCATCCATAAGTACCCTCCTATCAAGTCATGACTTTATCCTTTGAAAGTTGAAGTTCTTTGGCTCTTCGTCTATGAACTTTTGTTTCTGTCTTTACAGGAAGTCCTTTTCTAATGCGGACAATTTCTTCTAACTGAGCCAGGTTTATTTTCCTGACTCCATTTTTCAATTTAACTTCTGATGTCTTACTGCTGCCTTCCGCCATTCTTGAATTGATATCTGCCTTAGAAACTGCTGATTTATCCATTGCAGCAGGCTTATAACCATTCTTTTTCCGAGCTTCCCTCTCAGCATCGAGTGCATCAATTTCTTTTTCCCATAAGGCACGATTTTTCGCACTGTCAAAATATCTCAATTCAATCACCCCCGGCTTCTGTAACTTCTCCAGTGATCTTTTCATTGTAATAATCATTTATTGCATTGTCCGTACTCTTTTTAAGCTTTGATCTAGGCGGCATCAAAGCAATATATGATTCTCTCGGTCCATTCAATGCTTCCTGTATCTGAACTGCATCATTCACTGCCTTAAAGGCCTCTCTCTCGCTGCATATTCCTGCTTCTATAGTACCGGAACTGATATCAAACACCATTTCACTTGTATCATTGTACTGCTTGGTAATTGTTGATTCGTATCCCGGAAACTCTTCCACAACAGGCATTACAGAAGTTGTTATACCCACATTAGTAGTTCCAAGTATCGTCAGATTATCAGTATAATCATATTTTTTTGTTACAAAATAATATCCATTTTTACCATAGGAACGTGATTTGACTAAATCGTCCAATCCTGTTGTAGTATCTGATACTCTTCCAAAGGCCAGATCAAAGCTTCCGTCTGAGAGTCCCGTATAAAGTGCATCCAACGAAGAAACCATAGTAAGTTCCAGCTGCATATTTTCTTTTTCTGCAACTTTTCTTGCCAGATTCGGTTCTATTCCAACTGCTTCATCATTTTCCACAGATGCATATTTATCATTGCCATTCACAACGCCGACTCTTAACACACCACTTGCTACATCGGTTTCTGAGTTTTTTCCACATGCACTAAGCGTTGCTGCAGATATAACACACAGTAAAAATGGAATTATTTTCCTAAACATTCTTTTCCCCTCCATACGGATAAAATTTATATCAGGTCATGCTGAACATTTCCTCTATGCCTTCACCGGCCTCAATATCGACATTTGTTCTCTCTCCCGGAGAAGTTATAACAAAAGCTCGTCCTCTTCCGTTATTAACTATATCGTCCTGTTCGCTTTCGTTAATTGCACCTGCATTTTCATACAACTTTATCAGGTCGGTCATATCATTTGGCGATAATGGGAAAATAAACGAGTACTGACTTGCATTGATTATCGCTGTTGATTTACGTGCAAGCTCCTCTGTTCCCACAAAATCCTTAATATTCTGTGTAATGACTATCTGCATTCCGTTATACTTTCTGATTCGCTTTGCCAGCTGGAACATAAAATCAAGAGCTATCGGATGCTTGTCATCTATAAATACATGTGCCTCATCTATAACAATTACTATCTTTCGATTAGCGTGATAATACATATTATATTCGCGGTTTTTAATTATCTCGTTATCTAACCATTTAAGAACCAGCAGCATCTGTGCATTTGCAATCATTGCATTTTTATTTGAAAGAAGTGTCTGGAAATCAAAAACAACAAAGTTCTCTTCTGTTGATATCGTTGCCTCACCATTCCATAAAAGAGAATCTCTTCCACCCTCTGCAAATTTTGATATGGCTGCCGTAAGTCCTCTTAGAATTCCACGCGTATAATCATTATCCGAGATATTTGTCTGAAAAGCTTCAAGTATCTCATCATACAGATCCTGGAAAGTAGGATAATCAGATGCTTTAAGCTTCGACAGATCAGTATTGTTGTCTATACCCATTTTGTTATACATTGCATTGATAAGGTTATTCAGATAGTCAAAGGATTCCGGGGCAATTCCCGGCAATATCTGCCTGAAAAATTCCTCAAGGAACTGCAGATGTGCAGAATAACTGTTTACTGTAGATACCTTACTCTCCTCATCCTCATCATCTGAAAGTGATGTTATTATATGGAAAGGATTAAGTCGTCCTTCTGTTGCTGTTCCGACATCTATAACCTTACCGTTCAGATTCCTTGCCATCTTTGTATATTCGTTCTCGGGATCAAGTACAAATATCTTGGAATCTTCTGCTGCAAGCTGAGCCAGAAGTGTTTTGGTAGCATAGGATTTACCGGAACCTGATTTTCCGATTATTACTGTATTTGAATTAACCCTTTCAGAATCACGTCTGAAGAAATCTATAAATACAGGTACCCCACCCGAACGTCCGATAAAAATCCCATCATCATCCTGAAGGTTCTTAAATACGAACGGGAATGCAGCCGCTATCGAGCTTGAATGTATACCTCTTTCATACTGTTCAAAAGCATCATAAGCAGAAAGAGATGATGATGAATACGCCTCAAATTGTTCAAGGAACATTTCTGTTGTTCTGAAGCCTTCTTCCGCAAGCTTCTGTCTCGCCTCTTTACGCATGGAATATAATTCGCGTTCGGAACTCTTATAAAGTTGATTCCTCCTTTTTTCTGAGAGATCATAATCATTTATCTGCAAAAATGCATTTACATTAAAAAGCGTCTCATTTTCACCCTGCAGTGCCCTCAAAACATCTGCAAGAGCACTTATCTGGGTATCGATATCAAGGATACGGCTTGCCTTAGCTGTATTTCCCATTTGATCCCTGAGTTCCTCAAGTGAACGGTCTATCTGGCGTATTGCCTTACCTCTCTCGACCGGCTTAAGCTTAAAAACCACCTTGCTTCCTACAGTATTAAACATCTGTGCTGCCCAGGCATTGCCGACAAGCACCGGATAATCCCTTATTCTAAGATTATGGGTTATAAGGCCATCATACTGTACCATCCTGGCAGAAAAACGAATCTCCTTAGGTAGTATCCAGTCCATGTATTCATCGGGCTTAAGATTTTCGACTTCTCTTTCTTCGAAAGCCATACCATAGTTATATTTAAGAAACAATGCCAGTTCCTTGTCCTTAAGCTGATGGCAGATCATATTATTTGCAGCCAGTGTTTCTATAGTCTGCTTTGCCTGTGTTCTTAAGAAATCACGATCCTTATACATAAACATTAAATAATGAAAAGGCACATATACTTTGTCTCTCGTATTAATGCGTTCAAGATCTGCTATACGGTCTTCGATTATTTCTATTCTGACCATCAGCTCTTCTTTATTCAGTATCCCGTTAAGATAAGCTTCTTTAAGTTCTTCTATCCTTCTTTGCTCACCTTCTATATAACTATCATAGACTATAGGTCTGTCAAGTTTTACTAAATTTATGGTTTCATCCATAGCAGCAGTTCTGATTATTCCGCCAAAAACCCTGTCTATCATGGCATCCTGGCGCATTTCCGTATAGAAACGAAATTCTACTGAAGGAACTTCTATAACAACTGCATTGTAATCTTTTCCGTACTCGATGAATTCACCATCAATTCCGGTAAAAGGGGTGATCTCTTCAATAGAAAGACCCTTTTTTGTTTCTTCTTTTCTCTTAAATACCCTGGGTCTCCCAAAATACCTCAAAGCATAAAGCAAAAGCAAATATCCCTTATCATCTTCAAGCGGAAATACAAGTCCGACTGTGAGTATCAAAGCTGCAATTGCAAAAGCAAACCTTCCCGGCAGATTTGATACCGCCAGGCTCACAACCAAAATTCCACCTATCGCCGCAATGATAACATCGATAACCTCTATACCATTAAAAAGCTCCATTCTGACTCTTGTACGTTTTGGTATAACTCTCATACTTCTCACCCTCAAATTTATTCTTTATCATCATCTTTGTTAAATCCGGCATTTAATATATCATCATTTCTATTATCTCCAAGTAAACTATCCCTCAGATCCGAACTACTGCCTTTTCCAAGAATCATATCAGACATACTCTTACTTCTTTTTCTGCCATCGTTATTAAGCAGTGAAGCTCCGCTTATACTATTAGCCCTCTTAGCTGTATTAGCAAGATTTCCGCCAAAAGCTGCAGCTAAGTTATTCTTTGGTATTCCGCCTTTTAAGCCTTTATTATTATTTAATCCACTGAAAAGTGCATTGCCATTGGCATTATAGTCAGCGTAATTATCATATCCGCCATAAGGATTATATTCACCAAAACCTTCCTGTCCACCAAAGCCCTGACCACCGCCAAAGCCTTGACCACCGCCAAAGCCCTGACCACCGCCAAAGCCCTGACCACCGCCAAAAGCCTGACCGCCAGAAGAGTCCTGACCAACTCTGGCCTGTGAACCTGAAGAACCTCTTCCGAATATGCCTCCAAATACCTGACTTGCACCCTTACTTATCTGGTTGCCTAATTTTTCACCCATTTTTTTGCCGGCAAATACCATAGGTTTACCAACTGCTTTTACTACAGAATTTCCTATAGCTGCTCCGGCAGCATTTGACTCCTGCTCCTGTCGTGCCGCGCCAAAGCTCAAAATGCTCGTGATCATTGGTCCTGACGATTTAACCGCTATCGCTCCTCCTGCCATAAAAAGTATCTTTATAATATAATCCTGAAAAGATGCTCCTGATGATGTAGGAGGTACAAATGATATGGTATTATTAAATATTTCCTCGCCTATAAGCAGATACAATTTCATACCGGCGATCATTCCATATCCTGAAAAAAGCTTTCCTAAAAAAAGTTCCATCCATCTATTAAAGTACTCACCATCATCAATAGGCATTACTGCTATAAAAAAAGGCTCTACCGCCAACAGGAGTATAACATCAAAAATTCTGCATACAAATGTGAATAATACACTGCACAAAATTACAATAAAGAATATTGTTACTAAAAAGCCTACTGTATAATCGATTCTGCTAAAGGCAAAATACTCTTTAACCATTTTCTTGTTTACATAATTAGGCATATCTTCACCGGGAACGAAAACATATCTTCCACCTTCTACCAGCTTTTTTACCGGTTCAGGTTTTACATAAAATGGTGCCCGATACTTATCCATTACTCCAAAATCACTCGGTGGATTGCCCTGATAATCAGAATTATACATGGCCAATTCAGGATATTTTTCAGTATCTATTGCATTTAATGTACAAATACTGAATATCGATCTCGCCAGGCTTGTACTCTGTCCATGACTCAAGGCTGTCACAATGCTCTGCAAAAGAACTGTTGAAAGTAAAATTAAAAATGATGAGAGCAGCGGAACCAATATAAAGTAAAGCATCGCCTTAGCTGTCTGACGCAATACATGTCCTACCGGTTTTGATTGTCTTCCATCCATCTCCAGCGTAGATTTTACTGTAGCCAGAATCGAACAAAAGAGGCATAAAGTCATTCCGATAGCTATAAAAATTCCAATGATCTGCTGAACTGTTACCTGCGAATATACTGCATTCAGTAGTGGCTGCTCTATTACAGTATTTTCAGTATACCTGTGAACCGGAGTAAGCCCTGAAACAACATTAAAACATTCTTCAATACAGTCGAGCACAACAAGAAACAACGACAGAATTTTGTAGAAAAATTCAAAAAACCACTCAAGAAATTTATTTACTGTTCCTTTTACAAAGATATTATATATACCTTCGAGTACAGGTCCTAACAGTTCAAAAAGCCAGTTGAATACAGTTGCAAGTAAGTCTGTGAGCCAGCTAAAAACAGGTCCGACAATATTTTGAAATACCCAGTCAATTATATCCTGCAGCCATCCCAGTTGTACCGTAGTCAATATCTATCACCCCAAACTTTGAAACAAAAAACCGTGAGATGGGAACCATATGATCTTTAGTTTCCTCCACCGCCATTTTTACCTTTTCCTGAAATCTTGTTTCCAATAAAAGAGCCAACCTTACCGACCGCTGATGCCCCTTTAGTTACAGCCTGCTTAGTAACACCAGCTATAATCTCACCACGTTTCATAATATATACCATCTGAGGATCTATAACTTCCAAAATAACATATTGACTCTTCCAGGATGCAAAAGCACCTCCAAGGATCATTATCATTTTGAATATATATTCTGAAGCAATCTGGAAAGCATGTTGAACAAGATATCCCTGAGATGCATCATTCCAATTCCAGAAGCTTTTTCCGCCTGCACTATTAATCAGTTGGCTTAGAGTTCCATATCCACCATATATCGAAATAGCAGAATTCGATGATGCTACCAGTGGTATGATGATCATATAAACCTTCATTGTAATAATGGGTCCAAAGGTTGAAATTGCAAATCCTATAAACATCTTCTGCCACTTCTTAAACTTTGCTCCATCGTCCAAAGGCATTGTGGAGACAAAGTATGGACTTAGGACAAATAGCAATAGCAATATGAACATCCTCATTATTGCCTGTAAAATACATACCATCATTAACACTGCACAGAATATACTGCTTACAAAGGCCAATATATAATTTATATCTTTATAATTAACAGCCTTTATAGAACCAGTTGATGCAAATTTTCTTGAATAGGAATATTCCACACGATAATTTTCATTCTTAAAACAATCTCCAACCCCAACTACATAGAGGGTATCACAAAGCTTCTGATCCTCTTCTCCAATGTCTGCGATAACTGACATCGTAACAGATGAAAATTTCAATACTAAAAGGCACGCAAGCGGTATAAGTAAAAATGTAACACATGCTTTCGAACAAAGTCTTAATACCTCTGTAACCGGATGTTTATTCTCCCCAATACTGTCTCCCATTGATCGGATAACCGCAAAGACCGTAAATAAGAAACAGAGTGCAAATGAAGCTAACATTGCGTAAGCGTATGCTGTCTGTATTGCGTTTCCATTAAAAAGCACCTCCATGAAGTTGCTATCCTGTATAATACTTTTATTTCCTGAACTCACAGTCCAACCACTGCCATTCTTTACATAGACACCTACTGTTCCGGCAAAAATATCAAATACCTGCTCCAGGATCCATATAAACTTTAGTATAGCTACCCATGCCCAATAAAATCTTCTTGCCAAAAAATCAACCACTATCTTTGAAATAAGGGCAACGGTAGCTGCCAAAGCCTTCTGCATCACCAATCTGTACGGTGCTATGAAAAAGATATCATAGAATTTCTTCATGTCTTCTATAAAACTAAGCATTACAGGTGTTACATCCAAAGAGGTAAATTCCATTTGTGCCTCCTTATCTTACTTTCACCTTCTTTCTGATACGTATCAGATAGAAGATCAGTACTCCTACAATTCCCAATATCAATATGATCGCAACTACTGCACCAGCGTTTATCCTATAATTTACCTTGAAAGTAGATGTCGACAGATTTCCTGCTCTATCATATACATCCAGTTTATAATTACCTGATCCATTTACTTCTGAAATAACTGTTCCGCTTTCTACAATTTCATCATTTTTATAAAGTGTACAGTAACTCACATCATCAGTCATATATGAGACTTCTGCAATATTTGGTTTAATTGTTACGTTGAAAAATGGTTGCATAGTATCCATTGTGAAATAAACTGTCGTGGTTCCATAATCTGATGATAGCGTTGCCTCATAACTTCCGTCATCTATTATCCTGAGTCCATTTTCGTTTATCAGTTTCTCACTTTCATCTACCCCATCGTGTACTACAGATGTAAACTTCATCAACTCAGGATTATTTACAAATCCCAGATTATTTACCTCTCCATTTATTATCCTGAAGAAAAACTTAGGAAGACGTTTTGCTGCCTGGTTTTCAGATACTTCTCCGGATTCCTTGACATATACTACATAACTTCCCGGATCCTGTATGTACTGTCCCGGCTTAAAGCCCTCATATGTCTCTCCATCTTTATATACGATGTAATCTAAATTTTCTGCCTCCTGAATCATAACCGGTTCATTTGTAAACATACCATTTGAAATATTAGTAAAGAATTCTGCCCCGCTCAAAAGTGTGTTTTTATAGAATCCGGACATTTCATCATATATACCCGACATACCATTAGTTGAAAGGAAGCTTATATTTAAATCAGACTTGTTTACCTCTGTTTCTTCAGCTTCCTCAGTGCTCTCCTCTTCTGCTTCTTCAGTTGAGCCGTCAATTATGATATTTTCAGATACTTCTTCCTCAAATGTAATCGGCTCTGTAGGAAGTTCATCAAAAACAGGTTCTTCAGAAGATTCTTCCGTTGCCTCTTCCGTAGATTCCTCTTCATCTGAGTAGAAGCCACCATTATCTGAAGCCTCATATCCGGCAATACCTATCTCATACTGTATTCTGAAGCGATACTTGCCTCTGCTTACAGTCTGTTCAGAAAATGGAAGTTCTTCCTGATCCGCTGCGATAACATATGTCGTAAGAACATATGACCCCTGATCTGTGATCGGTTGTCTGGACTTAAATGAAACTTCATTTCCATCCTTCTTCAATGTAATATCAACGCCATCAGGTACATCGATGATAACAGGGCGATTAGTTACTGAACCATTTGCCAGATTCGTGAAGATGGAACAATCATCATTTAACTGTTCTTCATAAATTTTGTAGTTTTCATGATAGCTCTCAGCCATTCCGGAATCTTCGAC
>JAIKZC010000271.1 GCA_024682575.1 Lachnospiraceae bacterium
CTCTGAAAAAGACGGAGATGGATCAGTAAATAAGACTGCCATTGCAGGTGAATATAATGGCGGTATACTTATTTTTGATGATGAAGAACATATGACCGGTGATGAAGAAAAAGATATGGCGATCAGTGATGAATTGGCATCGATCATAGATTCAATAACCTATGATAATTTTGAATCACAGACAATGTTCGAAAGTTATGTAGGGACTTTTGTCGCTGATGAAGGAAAAATTACATTGAACGAAGATCATACCGGAACACTCAGTCTGCAGGATAATATAGACATAAATTGGAGCACTCATGAAATTACGGCGGTAGATGGTAGTTTTAACTATGAATTCGCCACGGAGGGTGGAGACATACAGTTAAATCTTGATGATATGTGGATTGATTTTAAAAAAGAGTAAAAATCTGTTGATAATAATCTAAATTGAATTTTTAGGATGCACAATAAGAAAAGGGCAAAACTGAATCTTATTGTGCGTCCTTTTTTATTTAATATCTTTTTATCTAATATTAGGAAAATCCTTCTATTTGCTGTAAAATAATAATGAAGAAAATCTTCAATTAAAACAAATTTGAAAATATTAAGTATTGAAAGGAATCATTTCAAATGACCGGAAAATTATATGGAGTCGGTACAGGTCCCGGCGATCCGGAACTTATGACATTAAAAGCAATTCGTATAGTCAGGGAATCTGACGTGATCGCAATACCGGTCTCAAATATAGAAATAATAAGAAAGCCTTTAATTTCTAATAGACAGGATGCAAATATAAAAGAATTGCTTGCAGGCGCAAAAGCATACCAGATCGCACTTCCAAACATTCCGGAAATGAAAGATAAGCCTGTTCTTGCAGTCCCAATGCCAATGATAAAGGATAAAGCTGAGCTAAAAAAAATTCATGATGAAGGGGCTCAGGCAATCATAGATCTGCTTAAAAAGGGTAAAAATATATCTTTTCTGACTATTGGTGATCCAACAGTTTATTCTACATATCTTTATATTCATAAAAGAATTGAGCAAATGGGATATTCTGCAGAAATTATAAACGGAATACCTTCATTTTGTTCAGCAGCTTCTGCTTTTGGAATCGGTCTGGCAGAAAATAAAGATGAAATTCATATTATCCCATCCTCATATGGAGTTGAGAATGCTTTGCAGTTATCCGGAACAAAAATCCTTATGAAAGCCGGGAAAAAAATGTCAGAAATAAAAAATGAAATAGAGAAGACAGAACAGAAATTTTATATGATAGAAAATTGCGGAATGTCTGATGAGAAGAAATATACTGATATTAGTCAGGTTCCCGATGAAACAAGTTATTTTTCACTTGTTATATTGAAATGATTATTTAAAAACGATAAAAATACAAAGGGGATAAATATGTTTTATCTTGTTTACGGTGGAAGTGGAAGTGGTAAATCGGAATATGCGGAAAATATTGCAGTTGAGTTACATGAAAACAGCGCAAATGATCCGTTTATATATATAGCTACAATGATGGCAGCTGATGAAGAGGCCAAGAAAAAAATCATGCGGCATCGTGAAATGCGAAAAAACAAAGGCTTTAAGACTATTGAAGCTTATTTGAATTTAAAAGAAACGAATATTCCGGATAATTGCACGATTCTTCTGGATTGTCTGTCTAATCTCCTGGCAAATGAAATGTTCGCCTCAAACGGATCAGGTGAAAATGCTGTTGAAGAGATCAGAAATGGCATAGAGCACTTATTGGACAAAGCTGAAAATCTTGTAATTGTTTCAAATGACATTTTTTCAGATGGAAATATTTACGATGAAATGACTAGGCAATACATATCCAATATGGGGAAAATCAATCAATACCTGGCAGAAAGAGCTGATAAAGTGCTTGAGCTGGTATGCGGAATCCCGATATATCATAAATAACCATTTGAAAATAAAATAATAAATGGAGGGATTATATTATGGATAGTGAATGCAGACTATGGGCTATAAAAGATCCGCTTTTAACAGAATATCATGATCACGAGTGGTGCCATATTTCTCATGATGACAGATATATATTTGAAATGCTTTGTTT
>JAIKZC010000306.1 GCA_024682575.1 Lachnospiraceae bacterium
TTACCGATTCCCTTTTCACAACGGTTTCCGGAGATAAATGTTCTTCCGCCGGTGAAACGGTTGATGGTAAGACGGCAGTGGTTTGTACATCCCTGACACTTTGCCATTGAAGTAGTGTACTCGAGCTCGTTGATCTGCTTAATTGAAAGCATTGAGGACTCTGTGCCGGCTTCGTGTCTTTCGCGGGCTATAAGAGCTGCTCCGAAAGCACCCATTATACCGGCAATGTCAGGCCTTACAGCCTTACAGTTTGCAATTTTCTCGAAAGAGCGAAGAACCGCATTATTGTAGAAGGTTCCACCCTGTACAACTATATTTTTACCAAGCTCAGAAGCATCTGAAACTTTGATAACCTTGAAGAGTGCATTTTTTATTACAGAATATGCAAGTCCTGCAGAAATATCAGAAACCTGAGCACCTTCCTTCTGTGCCTGTTTAACCTTTGAATTCATGAAAACAGTACATCTGGTACCGAGATCGATGGGATGCTCGGCAAAAAGTGCTTCTGAAGCAAAGTCTTCAACTGAAAAATTAAGTGATTTTGCGAAAGTTTCTATAAAAGAACCGCATCCTGAAGAACAAGCTTCGTTAAGCTGAACAGAATCTACAGAATGATTCTTTATCTTTATGCACTTCATATCCTGTCCGCCGATATCAAGGATACAGTCAACATCAGGCTCAAAGAAAGAAGCAGCATAATAATGTGCAACTGTCTCTACTTCACCTTCATCAAGCATAAGTGCGGATTTAATAAGAGCTTCACCGTAACCTGTAGAGCAGGCGCCTACAATTCGGACTGCACGCGGTTTGAGCTCATAAATTTCCTTTATAGATCTTATAGCGGTCTTCAAAGGAGAACCATTATTGCTTGAATAGAAGGAATAAAGAAGTTTTCCTTCTTCTGATATCAATGCGCATTTTGTTGTCGTTGATCCGGCATCTATTCCGAGATAAGCATTACCTTTGTAAGAAGCCAGGTCAGCAGACTCAACCTTGTGTTTAGCGTGTCTTTCTTTGAATTCATTGTATTCATCTTCATTTGCAAAAAGAGGTTCCATTCTTGCTACTTCGAAAGCTATTTTGATCTCGCCTCTGAGCTGCTCTATAACGGAGCTAAGAGTTACTGTAGCTTCTTCATGGTTTAAAGCTGAACCTATCGCTGCAAAAAGGTGTGAGTGATCAGGTGCGATCGTATGCTCATCATCGAGATTGAGAGTACGGATAAATGCATTCTTAAGCTCGGAAAGGAAATGAAGAGGTCCTCCGAGAAAAGCGACATGTCCTCTGATGGGTTTTCCGCAGGCAAGACCGGAAATGGTCTGGTTTACAACAGCCTGGAAAATGGATGCAGCAAGATCTTCCTTAGCAGCACCTTCATTGATAAGAGGCTGAATATCACTTTTTGCGAAAACGCCGCATCTTGCAGCGATTGTATATAAAGACTGATAATTTTTTGCGTATTCGTTTAGTCCGGAAGCATCAGTATGAAGCAAAGAAGCCATCTGATCTATAAAAGAACCTGTTCCTCCGGCACATATACCGTTCATTCGCTGCTCAATATTTCCATCTTCAAAATATATGATCTTGGCATCTTCACCGCCAAGCTCGATAGCAACATCGGTATTTGGTGCATAGTCCTGAAGGGCTGTTGATACTGCAACAACCTCCTGAACAAAAGGAATATTAAGGCACTGCGCCAATGTAAGACCACCGGAACCTGTTATGACCGGTGAAATATCAACATCTCCAACCTCTTTAAAAGCATCTTCCAAAAGTTCGCGGAGCGTTTCTTTTATATTTGCATAATGACGTCTGTAATCAGAATATCTTCTGTTTTTGTTTTCATCAAGGAGAGCGACTTTTACAGTCGTTGATCCAATATCTATTCCAAGTGAATACTTCATGTGTAATAAACCTCTGAACTGCCAATATTTTAAGGTAACATTCCATAGTATACGACGAGAATGAAAATTTAGCAAGTGGTATTAAAAACTATGTTATACACGGCTTACAAAAAATAAAATTAATATAGATAAATAAAGGGTGCAGAGGAAATATGGCTTTCGTCTTACCTGATAATATCTTTTCAAAAATGAACAGATGTGCTATGATTATAAGTCAGTAATTGTAGCTTTATAGATAAAGAAATAAATTTGGAGGAAATATAATTTGGGAAATTTTATAAATGATCTTGAAAGAAAATATGGTAAGTATGCTATTCCCGAAATGACGAAGATAATAATAATTACTTATATAGTTGGCTATTTGTTTTATTTTTTCAAAGCTACTGATTTTGTATCATTTGACCCATATATGATAACACATGGACAGATATGGAGAGTCTTTTCTTGGGTTCTGATGCCGCCTTCGGCACCGGGGATCGCTTCCATTATCATGCTCTTGTTCTTCTTTTCTATAGGAACAGCAATGGAAAGGACCTGGGGGGATTTTCGTTATAATCTCTATATATTCTCGGGAATCATATTTACAATTATAGCTGCTTTTGCAATGTATTTCATTGCAAGACTTGGAATTCAGGCAGAGGGCGTAGAATATTTAATGTATTCACAGGCTTTGGGATACAGAATAGCTCTCTGTGTAACAACTTATTATATATCAGCATCAGTTTTTCTTGCTTTTGCGGCAACTTATCCCGATGTACAGGTAATGCTTTATTTTCTTATCCCGATTAAAATTAAGTGGTTAGGAATTATTGATCTTGTTTATATTTTTCTTCAGCTGCTCATTGTAAGCTGGTACGGTAAGATAATCATATTGGCTTCTTTATTAAATCTTATCATATTCTATTTTATGGCAATGAGTAAGAGAACAAAAAATATGCGAAGAAAATCGGATTTCAGAAAATCCATGTCAAGGCAGAGGCCAGAGGGAAATTATAAAAATTCCAACGGCGTTATTTCAAAGCATAAATGTGCAGTCTGTGGCAGAACAGAGCTTGATGATCCAACTTTAGAGTTCCGCTTCTGTTCAAAATGTAATGGTAATTACGAGTATTGTCAGGATCATCTGTTTACCCATACACATATAAAATAATTAATTTTATAATTTTAAATAAGGAAACTAAATGAACGCAGAAGAATATAAAAAAGTACTTGATGCTGCAGTACGTGCAGCACATGAAAATCACAATTACATAACTGAAGAAGAATTCAATCGCTTTTTTGCCCCTCTTGATCTTACTGAAGAGCATATAAAACTTACAAGGGACTATTTCAATGGATTGAATATTAAGTTTGGCGAATGGGATGGAAATGATCCCGAGGAATTCAATTTCAGTGAAACTGATGGAAATTATCTCAATTTTTACTTAGAAGAACTTGCAGATCTTCCAAAGTATTCGGATGATGAAAAGAAGGAAATAATCCGACTTGCCATTGAAGAAGATGACGATGATTCAAAGCAAAAGCTTATAAATATGCATTTGCCGGATGTTGTTGATATTGCAAAGCTTTATGTCTATCATGGAATGCCGATCGAAGATCTTATCGGTGAAGGAAATATCGGTTTAATGATGGCAATAGATCTTCTTGGCACTGTAGAGGGTCCGGATGAGATAGAAGGTCTGATCGGTAAGACTATTATGGATTCCATGGATGCTGCTATAGCCAGGGACAGCGATGATAAAAGCGGAATAGAAGATGTACTGGAACGTATTGAGCAGATAGGTAAAGAAGCCAAGGAACTCTCAGAGATGCTTCGAAGAGATGTTACCGCAGCAGAGCTTGCAGAAGAGACAGATATTGAGCTTGAAGATATATATGAAGCCATTAGGATTACCGGCGGAAAGATTGAAGGATTGGTAAAATGACAACTACTGATTTTAAAAACTGGAATGACTACAG
>JAIKZC010000354.1 GCA_024682575.1 Lachnospiraceae bacterium
TCATATTCTTATTATTTTAATGGAAAAGAATATATGATAGAAGATGGATTTATCAATAGTAAGAGGCTTGAAAATGGGCATAGAAGGAGATTCTTTATCAATCCTGAAAAAAACAGAGTTGAGAATGAATTCTGGGATCGAGGTGAAAAGAGTCTTTCAGAGCGTTTTTTAAGGCTTCTGTTGTTTGGAACAGTATTATTTGCGGCAGTTGGTATAATCGCACTGCTTACAACTTGAAAATTGGTGCCTATTTGCACTTATCCCTTAAAAATTGTATTATTATATTAAATTTAGGTCTTAAAAAATGTAAATAAGCTTTGAATTAAGGTCTTAATAAATGTATAGTGACTATGAATTCAGGTCTTAAAAAATGTGATTGACGTTTTGGAGGTGCGATATATGCAGCGTTTTGCAATGGATAAGCTTATCGAATGGAAAAATACTACAAAACGAAAGCCTTTAGTTATAATGGGGGCACGTCAGGTTGGTAAAACCTGGCTGATGCAGGAATTTGGTAAACAATACTATGAAAAGGTGGCATATATCTCATTCTACAACAATACTTCCATAGCTCGTGTATTTGAGCAGGATTATGATATTAGTAGAATTATTTCCGCAATCAATATTGAAGTAGGTTTTACTGTATCTGCTGATGATACATTAATAATATTTGACGAAATACAAAATGCGCCAAAAGCATTTGAATCTCTAAAATACTTTTATGAGAATGCGCCAGAATACCATGTTATTGTGGCAGGTTCTCTTCTGGGAGTAGCCTTGCATGAAGGTATTTCATATCCTGTTGGAAAAGTAACAACACTCAATCTTTATCCACTCAATTTTAGAGAATTTCTATATGCTGTTGGTGAAAATGGCTTAGCCGATGCTCTTAAAACAAAAGATTATACTTTAATAGATAGTTTTTCAGAAAAATATATCTATCATTTAAAGAACTATATGTATGTAGGTGGCATGCCTGAAGCAGTAAACAGTTTTTTAAATAATAGCGATTACTATGCAGCCAGAGAGATTCAAAAAGAAATCATTCTTCAATACAGAGGAGATTTTGGCAAACACATCTCAGCTAATGAATTAGTAAGAGTTAATATGGTTTGGGATGGCATTCCAATGCAGTTAGCAAAAGAAAATAAAAAGTTTTTCTTTGGACAGATAAAAAAAGGTTCTCGCAGCAGCGAGTTTGAAAAAGCCATACAGTGGTTAGTAGACAGTGGTCTTGTATATCGTGTTCACAAGGTAAATGAGCCTCATGTTCCTCTCTCTGCGTATAAAGAGTTCTCATTTTTTAAATTGTTTTTTTTGGATGTTGGTTTATTAGGAGCTATGAGTGAATTAGATTTACATTCTGTCATAGAAGGTAACCGTTTGTTTGTAGAATTTAAGGGAGCCATAGCTGAACAATTTGTTCTTCAACAAATTATTAGCGATACTGAGTATTCACCATATTACTATGGAACTGAATCGGCTACCTTTGAACAAGACTTTCTAATTCAAAAAGGTATGGATGCAATACCGATCGAAGTAAAAGCAGAGACTAATATTCACTCTCAAAGTTTGAAGGCATATTATAATAAATTTCACCCTTCTGCGTCTATCAGATTGTCATTACTAAATTATAAAGAACAGGATTGGATGGTAAATATACCACTTTATGCTGTATGTAACATATGACCGGTAGCCCTATCAGACTGTAGCTGCGTTGATATGGCAACTGAGGCAATGGAATGGTTGTGAATTAGTACATCAATATTATTGTTTAACTAAGCCTTTTTACCGATAAAATTATATATTTGTACAGCTTTCATATTCACAGATAGGAGGCCCTACAATGAAGAAACAATTTCGCTTCCCGGATCGAAAGGCAGTCGGTGTACAAACGACTGAGATCATTTACGGCGGCGGCAATATTCATTGCGTTACCCAGCATCAGCCGGCAGCTGTTAAATAACGGATATTGCTGCCTGCCTATTATATTTAAAGGAGGAAATAAGCGGATGTTTAAGATCGAAAACCTGACAACAGACGAAGAAGTCAAAACGCTTACTTTATCGGACAGGCTCTTTCATGAGGCGCTTGAGTACTGCCCGGAGAGCAAGGCTCGCTTTCATGTAAAAAATGATAAGGGAGAAGATTTTGATATCGTTTACTGGGATAATGACGAGGATATAGAGCCGAGAGATGCCTATCCTTCATATATCAAGCCTCCTTACATGACAAAGTATCTTGTTTACGATGAAAATGACAAGGATACTCTCTACCTTGATTTTTTCAAGGGACTTAAGCGTATGATCT
>JAIKZC010000376.1 GCA_024682575.1 Lachnospiraceae bacterium
TTTTAGTAAGTGCCTTCAGAATTATAGCACTTTCCGATAATATGAATACAGCTCTTGCTTATTATAAAAAAATTGTTACGGGTTTTGCAGTATCGCTTTCATCAGTCAGCGATTATATAGATCTTTTTCCTGGAATGAGCGAGATGAAGATATTTTTCTTTTTGATAGGAACAGTGGCTTTGATCATGTCTGATGTTCTGACAGAGATCGGTAAGCGCGATATACTGCTTATGAAGAATTTTCCGATATATGTCAAAGGTCTTGTCTATCTTCTCGGAATATATATGATAATCTTAAACATAAGCATGAATGGCACTAGTTCGGGGTTTCTTTATGCAGAATATTAAAAAATTTAGACTGGCTGCTGTCGTGTTGATTTTTATGATAGCAGTCGAATTTATTACATATTATTGTTTCAGTAATAATTACAGAGCCTTATACTGGAATTCTGATATTTCAGATATTATTGAAAAAGGTGAAAATGTTGATATGATCTTCGTCGGAACATCGAGGATATATCAGGGTATCTCACCGGAAATTATAGAGAATGAGCTTGGACTCAAGAATGTATGTGATGCTGCTTCGCCTGAACAGGATGTAAAGGGAAGATATTATCTCTTAAAAGATATGCTGGAATCGTTTACTCCTAAATATGTGGTTTTAGAGGCAGGTATGAATTCTCTTAAAATTGAGACAAAAAATGAGTTCAACAGAAATGTAACAATGGACAGGCTAAGAAGCCTTAAAAATAAAATTGCTTATTTTTTCGATGATTTCTCTCCGGGAGAGATTATCCTCTTTCTGCCGAGTTTCAGATTCTTAAAGGGAAATACCATTAGTGAGCTTATAGCAAATTTTAAGAGCAGAATGGATTATTTCAAGAGAAATGGTGATCCGGAGGAATTAGGTTCTGTCGATAATAAAAGAGAGTATTATATCAAAAACGGTTATTATTATGATCTTGATGAAAAGGGAGGAGACTGGACCTTTCATTTAAAAGTCAACATGGATGATGTTGCGCCCTATATGGATGAGTATTATCAAAAAATGATCGATCTTTGTAATGAAAAGGGGATTAAAGTATTGATGATCTCGCTTCCGCTCCCAAGAAGACAGCTTTTTGATGCTGAGGGTTATATGACAGCAGTTAACTATTATAAGAAAATTGCTGACAGAAATGATATTTTTTATGCCAATATGAATTTTCATAAAGAGCTCGGAGAGACAATGGTTGAAAAATATTTCGCGGATGATCTTCATATCAACGGAAAGGGATCTGAACTTACCAGTGAAGCCTATGCTGAAGTGGTCAGACAATATCTTTCGGGTGAAGATATGTCGCAATATTTTTATTCTGATTTAGAAGATCTCTCAAAGGATATAGACAGTATTATTTCTGTTAACGGAACTCTTGATTATAATAATAGAAAAAAGAATTATACACTGGAATATTCAAGTGCAGAGCCTGATAGACTTACGCCTGAATACAAGTATCAGCTCATAGATAAAAAGAGCGGTGAAATAGAATTTGAGTCTGAATACAGCGAAGAAACAGAAATAACAATAGAAAAAGACAAAGCATCTATGGAGAACTACAAATTAAAAGTATTTGCTCGAACTGTCGGAAATGATGCCGACTATGAGGTTTTTCGGGAAATAAAGTCATAATCATAAATAGAAGGCGTCCTGTTTTTATACAGGATGCTTTTTTAATATAGGAAAGTCTGTGAATGTTTTTTGTAGATTCAAACTTATCCACAAATTCTAAAAATAAATTAAACTGTCAAACAATTCACTGCGGTAAGAATAATTAATGCATAACTTATACAAAAAACAAGGCTGGGAGCGGCTTTTGTTCGGTTTGGGTATTTGCAAAAATTGCACAATTATTTTTAAAGCAAGCTCAAATACAAAAAAAATCCAATATTTATCCACAAAAGATATCCACAAAAAAAAGTCGCATTTATCGGTTATACACTGATTTATCCACATTATCCACATGTTTTCACAAAAAAACAATTCGATATTATGGAAACTGACTTCAAAAAAATATTGTTGAAAAATAATGAAAAGAGATAAAAAACGAAAAAAATCTTCTGTTCGGCTTGACTAAAAAATTGTTCTTACAAATATACCTTATGTTCGGTGAAAGAAATAGACAATTATTTTGAAAGAGGTCGCAAACGTTGATGAACGCTGATTAGTTTGTATATAAGATGATATTTATGTTATACTGATTTGGTTGCATTTTTTTAGGAGCAATATTTGGGTCAGCTTTTTTGCTCCTGAACTGACATAAATTAAGAATGTTATTAATATTAATGATTGGAACAGAGTAGGTTAATATGTCAAAAAGATGGGAAGCATTTAAGAAAAAGAAATATTCATATCTAATAGCATATACAATTACCTTTGTAATTGTATCGCTTGTTATCCTATTTCGATTTATATTGTACAAAAAATCCATAATATGGTATCAGGATGGTCTGAAGCAGCATTATAATGCGCTTCTTTATTATGGTAAATACTTACGGCAGATTGCAGAAACGTTAATCAGAGAACATCGCTTCGAGCTGCCGATGTGGGATTTTTCCATTGGCTACGGCTCAGATATCATAACTACATTCCACTATTATGCGGTCGGGGATCCGCTGGCAGTTTTGTCAGCAGTTGTTCCGGCAAGATATTGCCAGCATTTTTATACATTTTTATATCTTTTGAGGCTTTATCTCGCAGGACTGAGTTTCGCAGCATTTGCCTTCAGACATAAAAGGGGTCGCTTTGCTGTATTGATCGGATCCATGATATATGTTTTTTCGGCCTATTCCATAGTTCTGGGTTTGATGCATCCGTTCTTTGTAGCTCCGCTTGTGTGGTTTCCGCTTATCTTACTTGGCATAGATAAAATTATTGATGGAGAAAGTCCTTTAATCTTCATTGTATTTACATCAATTGCAGCAATGAGTAATTTTTATTTTTTCTATATGGAAATCGCCCTTGCTGTTCTTTATGCAATATACCGTTACTTTTGCTTTTACAGGAAATCCGAGATAAAGAGTTTTTTTGCTCTCCTTGGAAAATTCATTCTTTTTGGCGTGAATTCCTTTTTGATCTCGGCTGTGATCCTGATGCCGGTATTGGCTGTAATGTTTTCTTCGAAAAGGCTTGCAGCATCTCAGGCAAGTTCTCTTGAGATATTTTATCCGCTTAATTATTACCTGAA
>JAIKZC010000427.1 GCA_024682575.1 Lachnospiraceae bacterium
CTGATAAATTAGGAATGCTGATAAATTAGGAATACTGATAAATTAGGAATACTGATAAATTAGGAATGCTGATAAATTAGGAATATTGATCTAAAGGAAACCGACCAAACATGTCAAAAATGTATGATAAGCTTGAAAATCTGTATAAAAGTGATATGGTTCCACTTCATATGCCCGGCCACAAGAGGAATGAAAATTCCGGAGATATGTCAGATTATTTTAAGCTTGATATCACTGAAATAGATGAATTTGATAATCTGCATGATGAAAAAGGAATAATACTGGAAGCGGAAAAAAGAGCAAACAATATCTATGGAGCAGAGGAAACACATTTTCTTGTAAATGGAAGTACCAGCGGAATACTTTCAGCTGTATCTGCATCAACAGAAAAGGGCGGAGAGATAATAGCGGCAAGAAATTGCCATAAATCCTTCTATCACGCGGCTTTCTTAAGGGATCTGGACATACATTTTCTGAGTCCGGGAAAAATCAAAGCAGATCCTTCAGCCGATGCAACTATCCTTTACGGTGAGATAGACCCAAAAGAAGTAGAAGTAAACTGCAAAAGATATCCGGAAGCTTCTTCTATTATAATTACAACACCAACCTATGAAGGAATTCCCTCTAATGTGGCGGAAATCGCGAGAATAGCTCATAGTTACGGTAAAATACTGATAGCAGATGAGGCTCATGGAGCACACTTTGGATTATACAAAGACTTCCCTCAAAATGCCATAGAGCAGGGTGCGGATATAGTGATACACAGTGTACACAAGACGCTTCCCTCCATGACACAGACAGCACTTATACATGTTCAGGGAGATCTTGTTAACAGAGAAAAGCTTAGACGTTTTCTCCATATTTATCAGTCCAGCAGCCCATCATACGTATTAATGACATCAATAGATTCCTGTATAAATGAAATAAGAGAGAAGGGTAATAAAATCTTTTCCAGGGTATGCAGATACAATCAAAAGATCAGAAGGGAAACAAAGCAGTGTAAGCATTTATTTATACCCGATATAAGTGTAATTCCAGATCCCTGTAAAATACTTATATGCTGTAAAGATTGCAGTATTAACGGACAGCAAATATATGATATACTTCGTTTGGAACATCACATACAGCTTGAAATGGCTGGAGATTTTTACGGGTTGGCGATCATAACCGGCTATGACAGTGAAGAAAATATAGATCGTCTTATTTTTGCAATAAATTCCTTGGACAAAGACCTGGAAGAGGGAAAAAGCCATACCGGAAACAGCAGTGAAAATGCATCGTCTTTTAACAGAAAAATAATTTACCCAGATAACAATCCGGAAAGTTGTGAGACAATTTCTAAGGAAAATGAAACCCGGGAATATCCGGAAAAAGTCATCCCTTTTTATAAAGCCTTCGACAGCGAATCGGAGACTATCGACATTTCATCCGCCATGGGAAAAATAGCCGGAGACTTTATCAATCTTTATCCGCCGGGAATTCCCATAATACTTCCAGGGGAAAGATTTTCCAAAGAAATAATAGAGAAAATAAGCAATTACATTAATACCGGAAGAAACGTGCAAGGTGTTGAAATAAGTGAAAATTTTGAAAGAAAAGTAAAAATAATAAGAGGACGGTAAAGAGCCGATAGTTTATTTTATGCGGCAATAATATTAAATGGGAAAGATATATCAGATAATGGGCAGGAGTTCCTGCGGAAAAGATACAATATATAAGCATCTGCTTGAGAGGGGAAAAGTAAAACTAAATAAGGTGATAATATACACCACCAGGCCGATGCGTGATAAAGAGAAAAACGGAGTGCAGTATTATTTCCTTGATAATGAGCATTATGAGCAGCTAAAAAAAGATCGAAAAATAATAGAGGAGCGTACCTACAATACCGTTTACGGCCCATGGCATTATTTTACAGTGGACGACGGACAGATTGACCTTTCCAAGGGCAATTATCTTATAATAGGAACAATAGAAATGTTTGTTTCAATAAGAGATTACTTTGGTAAGGATAATGTGGTCCCTCTGATGATCAAGGTTGATGATGGTATTATTCTTAAGAGAGCTCTTAACAGGGAGCTTAAACGCGAGAATCCGGGGTATGACGAAATGTGCAGGAGATATCTTGCTGATAAAGCGGACTATTCTGATGAAAATCTTGCGGCGGCAGGAATTACCAATTTTTTCCAAAATGATCATGAACTTGAAAAATGTATCAAAGAGATAGAGGATTTTATCGGCTCAGACCAAACATAAGAGGATCAGCATGGATATTAGAATCGACAACATTCAGCAGACGCAACAGGTACAGCAAACGCAGACTCAGCAGGACGTAAGCGGTGACTTCAAGTTCACCCTTACCAGCAAGATTGAGGATGCATCACTTGC
>JAIKZC010000428.1 GCA_024682575.1 Lachnospiraceae bacterium
CCAGAATCCTCATAACTTGTTTCCGTTGAAAAATACTCATATTCACTTGCACTGTCTCCGTACTCTATTTCCTTCTCATAGGTCTTCCATGCCTCATCCCAGACTTTCTGCCAGTCGGCATCCTTTTCGGTTCCGCTCTCCTGATAACTGATATTACACTCTGTATATCTGTGTTTTACAATCTTCTTTCCACTGGCGATTGCCTGCAAAACCTTATTTGCCTCATCAGCGGTAACTTTATAGTATTGGCTGTTATCAGGAGACCATGATGCCGGAGTCTTTGAGGCGCGTTCATAGACCGCCGGCACTCGTCCTACATAATCCCCTCTTACAGAATACTGAAAGGATTCATCCTGCAGTCTGATACTGAAAGGCAATGCCTGTTCACTGTCAACAAGATATACATTACCTGACTCATTTGTGACACATGCAATCGTACTTCCGTTATCTCCCCCGAAAATCTCAAAGTTATATCCGTATACAGCCGATGACGTTACCCTATGACCTTCTTTACTGCTCTCAATTCCAAAAATCGTCTGCCCATAAATCCCCGGTCTGTTAGCATCATTTATCTCCCAAAAAGTAAGTATCTCTGGCACATCGCTTTTTTCTGCATTAAGATTAAATATCTCAAGTCCAATCAGATTCCATCCCGCCTGTTCAGAGCCATTCCAATAGGCACCCACAAGCTGTTCGTACTGTTCTGCGTATTTTTCTTCATCTGTAAGCGGATCATTCATACCACTTTCATCGGTACTTTTATTATCTTCTTCGGCTGTTTCTTCTTTCTTATTCTCCGTATCTTCTTCATCTTTCTCTTCCGACACTATTGATGAAGACATAGCTTGTGAGGCAATCTCCGTTTTGGCATTATTGTCCTTTTTCCTGCCTGAAATAACTGCCGCGCTGATTACAGCAATAAGCATTACTGCCACAGCCGCACCGATAAATGGCATATACTTTTTTATTAGCGAAATATCTACATTCCGGGTAGAAGCCTGTGCCGCTTCAGGCGCACCCATACTTTTCGGAACAGCAGCGGAATTAATCTGACTCCCTGCTGTATCGGCAATTTTCCCCTGATAGAGTCCTTCATGAAATTCTTCCATCGACTGATAACGATTTTCCGCAAGGACAGCCATTGCCTTAAGAATCGCTTTTTCCTCAGACTCGCTTAAGCTTATTCCGCAGCTCTTCGGCGAAAGAAGCTCATCCTTCCTCAGTCTCTCCATTGACTCAGGCGGTGTGATACCCGTTATCGCCTTATAAATCGTTCCTCCGAGGGCATAAACATCAGACCATGGTCCCTGCTTTCCATGACTTCTATACTGTTCCTCCGGCGCATAGCCCGGCTTAAGCATTACAGAAAGGCTTTTCTCACCTTCTCCCTCAAAGCTTCTCGCCGCTCCGAAGTCAAGAAGCTTCATGCTTCCATCAGGCATCAGCATGAGATTGTCGGGGCTTATATCCCTGTGAATTATTCCCGTCTTATGAATCTGCCCCAGCGCAAGCATCACCGGCTCGATTGATTTAAATACCCATGCAGGCTCTACCTTTCCGCCTTTTTTCTTCATGTAGTTTTTAAGAGTTTCGCCCTCAACATACTCCATGATTATGTATGCGGTATTATTCTCCTGAAAGAAATCCTTTACGCCCACAACACCTTTAAGCCCCGAAAATTTTGCAAGGCTTCTCGCCTCTTTAATAAAATTTTCACGCCATTTTTTTATGGTTTCTTCATTTTTTCCGGAATATATGGTTATGTTGGTTGTGGTCTTGCTTTCTCTCGTGGCATAGCCGTTAGGGTAGAATTCCTTGATTGCAACCTTCATTTCAAGATTTAAGTCAAGTCCTATATAGGTTATTCCGAATCCGCCCTCACCAAGCACATCTCCCACAAGATATTTTCCCGCAAGCACTGACATGGGTTTTAACTGATGATGGATTTCCTCAGTGCCGTTTAAGCTTTTATGACAGTGCGGGCAGGTTCCGGCTTTGATGTCATCTATTTCTTCCATGCAGTGCGGACATAATTTATCTATATTCATCCTTTATTCATCCCATTCTGCTTCCAAAGTTTTAATCAGATTAATATTCTCTTTTTCATAATCGTTAAGCCTCGTTTCGTAAGTTGCATCAAACTCTTCAGGCTCAATGGCAGGTACATACCATGACTTGCTGCTAAAATACGCATTTAGCTCACTATCCCTGAATATTCTTCCATGTTTTGCAAATATCTCGTTTCTCGCCAGTTTTAAATCCGAATAACCCAAGGAGCTCAGCTCATCACGCGTATAATACCTCGAGTCACTCTCAGGCAGAATATACTCTGAGGAATCCGCAACATAGTCATCATATTCTATGATGTATGCAACCTTGCCAGCCCAGACTTTAGAATTAGCTGCAACTATATCATTGGGAATATCGTTAAAATACCATTTGTCTTCACTTTTCCTGTAAATCATCTCAAGATAATTCTCAGAACCATTGTCACCGCTAAAAGAAGGCTCTCCGTCAAGCCAGTAGCTTTTATATTTTGAACTTGTATTTAAGCATTCTCCAAAAGGCTCTCCGTCTTCATCAAGCCAGTAATACTCTTCCGTGCCATCTTTTCTCGCCGCACCGAGAAAGAAGCATTTATTCCTCAAGCCTTTTTTATTGATTTCATCAAGAACATAAGCTGTCTCTTCATCAGTATTCAGGTGTGCCAGATAACCGCCTCTCAAAAGACTCTGTTCAAAAGCTTCCTTCCATGTAATATCTGCAACTACATATTCATAGCGATGTATTCCCTCATCATCTTTATGCTCTTCTTTCTCTTCTTCATCTTCTTTATCCTTTTTAGTCTTCTTGTTTTTCTTATCCTGATCATCTTCTTCGGATGTCTGCTCGGATGTTTCCGTTTCCATTTTATCCGCTTCTGCCGCAGCATTGTTCTCAGATACAGCTGCGGCTTCTTTTTTTATCCCTGAATCAGCTGCATTGTTTGCAAGCAAAACAACCAAAGCCACAATCACGATCACGCATACTGCAGCCAGTCCAATCAGAAGATGCTTATTTAAGCCATTAACTTTAGAATTAGTATTTTCATTTGCAACTGTATCTGCATCCCTTGTAACAGGACTTTTGTTTACTTCCGCTTCCGGTTCTTTAATAACTATTTCTTCCGCATACAACTCGTCATGAAACTCTCTCATGGACTGATAGCGGTTTTCTGCAAGAACAGCGAGTGCCTTCATTAACACTCTGTCCGCATTATCACTGAGATTTATGCCGAATTCCTTAGGGCTCTTAATCTCGTCTTTTCTGAGTCTTTCCATCGACTCGGGCGGAGTAGTTCCGGTTATTGCCTTATATATTGTTCCGGCAAAAGCATACACGTCTGACCATGGACCCTGATTCCCATGACTTCTGTACTGTTCTTCCGGAGCAAATCCCGGTTTAAGCATAACAGACAGGCTTTTTTCACCGCTGTCAAAACTTCTCGCCGCACCAAAATCAAGGAGTTTCATCTCCCCGCCGGGCAAAAGCATTATATTATCGGGACTTATATCCCTGTGAATAATGCCTTCTTTGTGCACGCTGTCGAGTGCAAGCATTACCGGCTCAATAGCCTTCATGAACACTGCAGCATCAACTTTGCCGCCATTACGCCTGATATAGCTTTTCAGAGTCTCTCCCTCAAGATACTCCATTATGATATAGGCAGTATTATTTTCCTGAAAGAAATCCTTAACTCCTACAACTCCCGCAAGCTGTGAACACTTAGCAAGACTTCTGGCTTCCTTTATGAAGCTGTTTCTCCACTTTTTTACGGTATTCTCATCTTTTCCTGTATAAAGGGTTAAAGTGCTCGTGGAATTTGACTCTCTTGTTGCATATCCATTCGGATAAAATTCCTTAATAGCGACTTTCATCTCAAGATTTAAGTCAAAGCCGACATAGGTTATTCCGAATCCACCTTCGCCGAGCACATCCCCTACAAGATATTTGCCTGCAAGAATCGTTTCAGCTTTTAGCTGGTGATTTACCTGTGACATCAGATTTGGATTCTTATGACAGAAAGGACATTCCGTTATTGCTGATTTATTCTTTATCTCATTGAGACAGTGTGGACACAGATTGTTAATATCCATTTACTTTTCCCCTATCATCATTTCCATGTAATCCTGTACTCATATGAACCGATAAGGATAGTATCATCCTGACTGAGCTTAAACTCCCCCTGAATCGGTACTCCATTTACAAAGGTTCCGTTTGTCGAATTTTCATCTTTTATAAAGACTTCATTTTTCTTTACGAAAAAGCTGCAATGAAGCCCGGACAATGCAGTATCATCACTAAAAGCAAGTTTTGATTTTCCCGTACTTCTTCCAACAGTATATCTGTCGCTTAAGTCAAATTTATATCTTTTACCATCGTCTTTTCCAAGTCTGAATAGTGTGACAGAAAATTTATTTGAAGACTGCGATTTATGTTCAAAGCCCTGGGTAACTCCCGACTCCGAAAAAGCTGCCGTTGGACCAGCATCATCATCAAGTCCTATAGTCCTGCTATCTGAATCAAATCCCATAGTGTGACTGTTCTCATCCCGGTACTCCGTATAACTTTCTTCTCCTTCATCGCCTTCCTCATCATATTCTTCAACCGCCTCTGCTGCCTTTTTTCTTAAAATCATCACAACAATGAGAAGAATGATAAATATAATAATCAGACCAACTATGAGCCAGAAAATAATTGGATTAAGCCCAAAAATCGTATCTGTGCTTTCTTTAGCCTCCTCTGTAGGCTCTTCGGTTATTTCTGTCGGCTCTTCGGTTACTTCTGTCGGTTCGATTTTTTCCTGCTCTTCCCTTATAATTTTCAGGTCACTTTCAGGTATATTCATACTGTCTTCTGCTGTTTCTCCACTGTTAGGGGATATTTTAACCTTAAGCAGAACCTCCCTGCCTGCAGATGCGTCTATTCCTTCGAGCTTTTCATTGAGAACAAGGGAATTATTTAATCTCGTCACTATATCATTCGGGATCGACTCATCTGTTCCGTCCGACAGTGCAGGTGCAAAATGCCTTCCTCCGCTTGATATTCTTGCAAAGCTTCCAAGAATCTTTGCCATCTCCTGTGAATTTTGGTTTTTGGCATTCTCTAAGAGACCTACGGTAAATACCGGAATATGACTTTCCTTAACGGCATTTTCAGCCTCTTCCTTTGTAACGCCGGTTGCCTGTTCATCTGCGCCGTCAGAAAAAATTATCAGGCATCTTTTACGATTGACGTTATTATCAGTCTCCAGTGACTTGATTTCCTCAACAATGGCATAGTAAAGATTTGTATCTTCATGTGTAACTGTAAGCTTGTCCGCCTCGGTCTCGATTTCTGCCTTGTCCGTCATGTATGAAGATGATACCAGATTATCTCCCATACTTGTTATCGAAATACTGTCGCTGTCTTTCTTTAATTCGGCAATCTTTTTAATGATCTCTTTTGCTTCGTCAATACGTTTCTGGCTCATTGATCCTGATACATCAACCACGCACTGAAATGAGACGGGCACCTCCTGCTCTGCAAGAGTTGAAAAACTGTCAAGCTGCATTTCGTTATTTCCAAACATAACGCTTATCTGGTCCGCATTTTCCACAAGCTGCCCGTCACGATTATGATTTACATAGAGCTTAAGCAGTCCGTCTTCCGCAACATAACGGTCTACCGCTATTCTCAACGCCTCGTCCGAAGCCGCACTGACTGTTGAAACGACAGTTATCACAGATACTGCGAGAAAACATATAAATCCTTTTATTTTTGATTTTATTCTCATAACTTCCCTTCCCTTACCATGCATTGACCGCTATTGCCGTATTATTATCGTTATTGGGTTTCGCTCTTTTCTTTAAGATGTCAACCATAAGTCCCATCCACTCTCTGGCATCCTCTGAACGTTTAAGTGTTTTCTCCATTTCTTTTTCAAGCACGTATTCCCAAAAGCCATCTGTACATAGCAGGAAAGAATGCATTCCCTTGTCAAGTCTCACTGTAGCAGAGAAGTCGGGTTTAACCTTTGATTCTCTCCCCAACGCACTGAGCAGCCTGTTTCTGTCTTCATGACCTCTTATTTCTTCTGGAGTTATGTCGCCTCGTATAACCGCCATCTGGGATACGCTGTGGTCAACTGTCTGCTCCACAAGCCTGTCATCTACAAAGTGATAAAGTCTCGAATCCCCAAGGTGCGCCCAAAATGCCTTATTATTCTTAAGCATCAGCGTAACCATTGTGGTTTTCATCTCACATTCTCTATTCTGCATACTGCGCACAGCATCGTTTGCCTTAACGTACCAGTCCATGAAATCTTCCGCTTCATTAAGATTGTCGTTTAAGAAGCATTCTGAGATTGTAGTAACTGCTGCCCTTGAAGCCACTGCTCCGCCTCCATGCCCGCCAAGTCCGTCGGCCACAACGACGCACACGCCTTTACCTTTTTTCTTAAAAACACAGCAGGCATCCTCATTTATTTCCCTGCCGCCAACATTTGTATATGAGAAAATATCAAAATCATTTTTTTGAAACAGCCCACCAAACATATATGCTCCCTGTAATGTGAAAATACGCTTTATACCTGAAAATAAAAACTGTTAAATTTACCGAGCTTTATTTCCGTACCCGACTGCAATAATGCGAGTTGCCCCGGTATAAGTCTGTATGAGTTAATGAATGTACCATAAGTCGAACCGCAGTCTATTATCCCTGTCCTGCCCTCCACATTCTTCAATATCTGACAGTGTACCCGGCTCACATCCTTCGCATCAGGAGGAAAGACTATATTGCACCTCGAACTGTCACGTCCCATTATGATATCGCTGTCTATCATGAATTTCTGCCCGCCATATATGCCACTCGCTCCGTAAAGTGCCGGTTCAAACTTCGCCCAGGCAAAAATCTGGTTTGCAAAATTCTCCGTTATTGAGCTCACATTTTTCTTGGAAGCTCCAAGCCAGCTTATTAATTTGCCCTTGCGATTTGCAAAACCCGATATCGCTTCCTTGAATTCTTTTACTGTCCTGAATCTGTTTTCTTCTTTTAGCTGCATTGCCTTCATTATGGCATTACACACATCAGTCGGCACATCTGTCGCATACCTTTCAATCGGCTCAAGAGTATCATCATGTGTCCTTTCAACCGACTCGACAGGCATTTTTCCTGTAAGGCATTTATAAATCGTACCTCCAAGCGCATATATATCTGTCCATGGTCCCTGTTTACCACGTGACATATATTGTTCCGGCGGAGCATAGCCTTTTTTCAATATGACTGAAAGACTCTTGTTCCTTGATATATCCCTCGCCGTTCCAAAGTCTATAAGCTTCGCGCAACCATTGGCAGATAAATAAATATTATCAGGACTTATATCACGATGAATAATATTCTCAGCATGAACTATTTCGAGTGCCTCCATTATCTGCAATATTATGGGTTTTAAATCCCGCCATTTGATTTGTCCGCCCTGACTGTCAAGATAATGCTTTAAGTCCTTTCCTTCAAGAAATTCCATCACATAATATGCAGTTCCATTTTCTTCAAATAAACTGTAAATTGTCAGGAGATATCTGCTTTTCAGATGATAGATTATTCTTGCTTCCTGAAGGAATTTTTCCTTTTGCTTTTCGTAGACTTCTCTCGAGCCTGTTATCTCTACCTGAAACTGTCCCGGATTCCTGCTCACAACATTATTGGGGTAAAATTCTTTTATCGCGACAAATTCCTTTGTCTCAAGATTTTGTCCCTGATAAGTTATTCCAAAGCCACCCACACCCAAAACCCTGTTAATTGAGTATCT
Source organism: Lachnospiraceae bacterium (assembly GCA_024682575.1). GTDB lineage: Bacteria > Bacillota > Clostridia > Lachnospirales > Lachnospiraceae > NK4A144. Next base: position 7,829 of record JAIKZC010000428.1, read on the forward strand.
TCCATGCACAATCGAATTAAGGGGAAGCGCAAAAGGCGGTTCCTGAATTATATATCCTCCATCCATTGTGCACCTCCGCTATTTCGTGATTTCAAGTATTACACAGGTATAATTATCCTGATTTCTCTTATTGCTATGCCTGATTTCATTCTCAATCATTATGCATGACTGCCTGAGCTTATATCCCATAAGCTCGCAGATTTTCTCATCACTGACTGTCCCATAAACGCCATCGCTCATAAGGAGCACTCTGTCTCCTTTTTCCAGTATGAGCGGCTTCTCATTCTGATCTATATATTCAGGCTTACCCATACCTATATAGCTTGTGAGGGCGGCTCTCTGCGGATCTGACAATGCTTCTTCCTCGCTTATCATTCCCCTCCTTACCTGTTCGTCAAGCTCTGCCGCATAATTATGGTCTTTATTGACCTTGAACAGCTTGCCGCTGCGATATACGTAAATGTGACTGTCACCGACTGAAATCCACGACAATTTATTTTCCCTGATAATTACGGCTGTAAGTGTACTGCCACTCCTTCCGCCGCCAATACTCTCAAGGAGGTCGTTTACTTCCTCGTTTGCATCATTTACAAGTTTAAGCAGGAGCGACGGCATCGGTATCTCGTAATTATTTTCCTCAAAACCCTTCAGCATTGATATAACAACACACTGACTGACCTTATCACCATCGGACAGTCCGCCCATCCCATCAGCAACTACTGCTATAAAGCCCTTATCCTTGTATAGTTCGATATCATCCGCATCAGAAAAACCAAAAGAATCCTGCTGATAATTCCGGCTCCCTATACCATGTATGCTCCCTATTGCAATGGGTCTGCCTGCTGATGCAGCTTTAATTTTTATTCCCGAACCCTCATCCGTATCAGGTATTTCCGTAGTTACATGATCGTTATAAAATTCTCTCATATTTTTCTTTTTTCTTATGATATAAAATACAAGCACAGTAATTGCTATAAGGAGCAGTGCTATTATCAGTGCCAGAAAAATAAATGTTCCGGAGCCTGTCACAGTTTCTGCTGCCTCTGAAGCCTCAGTACTTCTGTCGAATCCATTCAGTGACTGTATTCTCGAAATTTTTTCATGCATAATATTAATCCTGCTCACCATGTAAATTCATCATTGCAGAGTGGCAAAAATACAAAGGAACTTTTACCGATTGTTATTTTGGTGTAAGGCTTTAATTCTACGGTTTGGAATATCGCCTTGTCATTGACACGAACTATCGCACGACCGTCTCCCGGTGAAAAATAGTAGGAATTATCTACCGAGTCATAGCTTATAATTGCGTGATTTTCTCTTGAAATGGTTTCATCACCCCTGATACATATATCCATCCTGTCGCTTCTGCCTATAAAGTTGTTATCGGAATGGATGCGGTAATCACGCCCACGTTCCTTTCCATCTATACAAACAAGCCATCCCACAACCGGATCTATTCCCTTTTCCTCTTTTATAAGGGCAACTGTACGCCCTTCATCGGAAGATGCATTGTCAAATGCCTGATTAAGTGCCATGGTTTTACCGTCATCAAGCGGCATCGTCGCAGAAGTCATTCCTTCACTGCCAAAGCTGTCCAACGGAAGTGTCATTCCTGTGTTTCCACTCCCGGAGCAATATGGACAGGATGAATGTACCGACGCATCATAATAATGTCCATTATCACATTTTCTCATTTCCATATCTTTCTAACCTCCTGCTTGCATCTATTCTTTATTCTGCTCTTTCAAGCGAAAACAGCTTATAATCATTTACATCGTATACTACCATTTCCTTATCTTTTTTATTGTATTTATATTTCCATATCTGACCGGATGTTTCCTGACTATGCGTTGTCTGTCCAATTTCACCACCCAGATTCAGCAATCCTAATACATCTACTCCTGCACTTCCTCCATAATTTGTTTCTATCTCTGAGCCTGTATACTTTACGCTTATCATATTTTTGCCCGCAGAGCTATAACTCAGTTCACCATTCATGGTGTACTCACCGTTCACTGATATAAACATATCTCCACTATCCGAGAAGGTCATTCTTACTCCCGGACTCTCTGAAACCTTCCATGTTCCGATAATATCTTCATTACCACCATTCATAACAATAAATATTACTGCTAAAACAACAACTAAAGCTGCTAATGCTGCAATTATCTGATTTCTGCTGAATTTGCCTACACGCGACCTACTTGAAACTGATGATGCATCAGATGCCACAAAGGTACTGCTCTGACTGCCTCCTGTCATGGTAAACGAATTTGCCCTGTCTCCAAGCCAGAAAGAGTCCCCCATATTCAATGGTGTAGGTGTATTCGGCGGTAACTTTCTTCCATTCAGGAAAGTTCCGTAAGATGATCCTAAATCAGTTATCATTGCACCATTTCCGCTTTTTTCAACCCTGCAGTGCCTTCTGCTTATTCCCTTGGTATTATCCGGGAATACTACATCACATTCTCTCCTGCTCCGTCCAAAAACAACCATTCCATTCGCCATAGAAAATTTCTGATTTGCAAAAATCCCACTTGCTCCGGTAATGTCCATTCCTCGTGCCTCCTTAATATTTATTTCAAGTATTAAATCGAGGAGGGAGAATCCCCTCCTACTCGCCGCACGGGGTGCGTCCGACATAGCCGGAAAATTTCAATACGCACCCCCGACGCATAATAAAAGGCATCTCTGTTCCTTTAGTCACAGAAATGCCTTTTGTCTTTCCAAAAATACAATATTAACTTTTAAAAAATCAGAATTTATCCTGTCTGTCTGTCTATCTGTCAAATTTTCCCCTATTATGCGCATATTGTCAACCCCGGATTTTAAATTAACACAACTATATCGTGAAAATTTTGTATACTTTTATAGATATAATACAATTATCCAAAATCTTTTTCAATCAATTTCTGAAAAAAATGCAAAAATAAACATCAACCGTAGTTACAGACCAGCCTTCTCTTACAGGTTTTATACTTATATATACGCATTTACAAGTTCCCTTGTCGCCTGACGCATTCTGCCAGCTCCCAGAGAGTTCCTTCGATTCACTTACAAGAGCTTAAGTTTCGCCTGCTTTTTGAAGAATGCCGCACCGTAACACACTATATTTTCATAGCCGTTCAACCCCTCGGCATACTTTTCCTTTATGATCTGCTGAACAGCTTCTTCACAGTCCTTTTCCATATCAGCATCTTTATCTGATTTCTTTGCCTCAATAATTATTGCCCGTCTGTTTTTCTTATCTTTAAGGAGAATATCAGGTCTCCCAAGGCCTTTTTCTTTATTGGAATCTACGCTGTATCCTCTCCCTACAAATACTCCTGTAAGAAAAGCATGATAATAATCTTCGTGATAATCGTTATAACTTATGGTTTCCCAAAGAAGATCCGAAATTATCTTACCGGCACGGTCTTCTTCTCTGTTCCACAGTGCATTTAGAAGT
>JAIKZC010000442.1 GCA_024682575.1 Lachnospiraceae bacterium
CATTACGCCTATTGCTGTACGGCAAGCACCTGCAAGTACCACTTTTCTTCCCATATTAACCTCCAATGAATTGTATGTGTTTTTGTTTGTTAAAAAACTAACAATAAAATACTACCATATCCTATTGGATAATTCAATAGGAAGAATGATGAGAGGGGACGGTGCTTTTGTGGCAAAATGAGCTGTGGGAATAAATGAGCTGTGGGGACGTTGTTTAGGGATCATTTTGCAAGAGCAAAATGATCCCTAAACAACGTCCCCACAGCTCATTTCCAGAGCCCATTTCCCAGGGTTCATCCATTCATTTTTCTATATAATTTAATGCCTTTTTATGCAAGGATGCCGAAGTCTTCTGCGCTCATAAGATCCTCTTAAGCATGGGTAAGTAAAAGGTCTGTGTACTCCAATTCGCCGTTGGCCATTTTGGTCAAGAGCTCTGCGTGAGCCACATGACCCTCGTTAAAGATATCTTTGCCTTCCTGTACCAGCCTTTCCGCTTCCTCAAAATTACCCTCAGATGCTTCATCTATAGCTGCAATATAATTTGATCTTGCAGTACCCACAGCCGATATTATCTGAAATGATATAAGCTGGATGGGATTCATGTCATCGTCTTCTTCTATCAAATCGATCGTTACTTCTTTTGTATCTTCTACCATATCATACCTCTTTATCTTATAAATAATTTTTTTCGCGCCTTTTTAATATGATCCCTCTTAGGGGATAAATCTCTTCAAACTTTCTGTGTACTGTAAAGCTGGCCTTCTTTTAATACTCTGAAATAAAGAGCTGCACCCCAGGGCTGACTCTTGATAGTTGATTTTGTAAAGCTTACAAGGTCGCCTGCACTTCCGTCGGCGTCATTTACCTCGAAAGTCATTGCATTCCTTTTCTGGCTTATGAATTCATACTTCGGGTTCTCAAGTCCTAAAAGATAATCTTTTGCTCTTGCCGGATTAAGCGGCACATCTACTGTAAGTTTCATAATTTTATACCTCCAATACTGATCTGCGCCCGGATTTTGTGAAACTCTCCGCCGTCGTTTTCTGATACGGCGGCAGATAAAGTTCCACGGCGCGTAATAATTTGTCGGAGCAAAGGCTCCTGACATTTAATAAAAGAGATTGATCATAGAATCTGGCAATAATTAAAACAAAGTTAAAAGCATCTGTATCTGCTCATAGATTATCATGGCACCAACTGCGGTCCACATAGCCTTTGCCGGCACTGTCACCGTGTTGTGCTTGAGCCAGAGGAATGCAATTCCCACCGGCGGTAAAAATATCGTCAAAAGATAACATATGAGATTTTTTGGAGAAAGTGCCTCCATAAGGGAATTGCTTGTCGCTGCTGCGGCTGCATCCTGCTCGTTTATCTCTCTTAAGAGACGCGCATTTTCTTCCCTGAGCCTTAAGGTCTCGGCACTCACTTTCTTTTTAGTTTTAGATGCTTTTACTTTACTCATGCTGTCTGTGTTTCTCCTTCTTCGTTGTCATTCATGTAATCTTCATCTTCGATAGGCTGCTTATTTGCAATAAGTACGAACGGTGTGTAGATAACTGCCGAAATAGCTACGCAGATAAGCTGTGTTACTGCTGCCCCAATATTTCCGCCTGATGCAAGGAATGCCATGATTCCGGGCGGTGTTGTCCAGGGTGCGTTTACTACCATTCTTCCGCAGAAACCGATAGATGTCATGAAATAAGCAAATGCTGAGTTAACAAGTGGTGTGATCATGAACGGAATTGCAAGGAGCGGGTTAAGAACGATCGGAAGTCCGAAAGTCAGAGGCTCATTGATGTTGAAAATTCCGCAAGGGATGGCGATCTTACCGATTGCCTTATAGTCATCTCTCTTTGAGAAGAGCATGATAGCGATAATAAGTCCGCCTGTGCATCCTGCACCTGTGAGTGTTCCGAAGCAGCTCATGAAAGGTGTGTTGATGATGTTTGGAGCGCCTACTGTTGTGCCGTTTGCGAGGAAATATGCCTCATTCTCTGCGAAGAGTGAAAGGTAAGCTGCCTCATAGATAGCCTTAAGTGTCTGTGTTCCGTGAATACCGAAGATCCAGAGCAGAAGTGAAGCCCAGAGTAATACGAGGTATCCCGGAAGTCCGCCGAGTGCGTTTGAAAGAGGAGCCTGGATAAACTTTGTGATGGCTGCAAATACTGTGAGTCCCATAAATGTCTCAAAGAGCCAGCCAACAAGTGAAACTACAAGCATAACTACAGCTGAAGGGAAAAGTACCGAAAAGCCGTGAGCTACGTTTGAAGGAACTGAGTCAGGAAGCTTGATCTCGAGCTTCTTTGACTGAACGAGCTTTACATAGAACTCAGTTGCAAGAACACCAACGATCATTGCTACGAAAAGACCTCTTGCATTTGTGTACTCACTTCCGAGGGTGTTTGAGATCGAAGCCGTGATCGAATCACCCTCTCCGAGACCGATGGTCTTTCCAAGTGTTGTAACGATGTCGCCTGTAAGGCTGGTGCTCTGTGTTGTTGAGCAAAGAGCGATAAAGGAACCGAGTGATGTGAGCGGTAAAACAAGATCGCCCTTAAATTTATAATAATTTCCAAGATAGATCGATACCAGTATTACCAGCATTACCGCCATGAAATTCATGCAGGCGTAATTAGCAGCTGTAAAAATAGGATTAAGTTTGCTTAAAAAAGCAAGTCCCGGAACGTTTGCGAGTGACAGATAGCCATCTGCAGTCGAGCAGATAACATTTGAAAAGAGTGTACAGAATGATCCGATGATAACTATCGGCATCAGGTCGGTAAAGGCATCTTTAATTGCAGCCATATACCTGTTGGACTGAAGCTTGCCGGCAAATATGAGCATGCCGTTCATAAACTTTTCTTTCATAAATACCTCCGTTTTGAAATGATTTTTTTATACCCCACGCGTCTTAAAACAGGCTTTCACCGTTTGTCGCTATGACATTTTTGTACCAGTCAAAGCTCTTCTTTTTATAACGCTTAAAGCTTCCGTTTCCGTAATCGTCACTGTCGACATAGACAAATCCATAGCGTTTGCTCATCTGCTTTGTGCTCTCGCTGACTAAGTCTATGCAGGCCCAGCTGGTGTAACCCATGAGGTCTACGCCGTCCTCGGCAATGGCGTTATACATTTCCTTGAAGTGTTCTGAATAATAAAGGATATGTCCTTCATCATTTACAGTAAGTTTACCGTTCTCATCCTCAGTCAGAACCTCATTCTCGCCCACACCGTTTTCTACAACGAATAAAGGCTTTCTGTAACGGTCGTATAAATCTACCAGAGAAATTCTAAGTCCTATGGGATCAAGTGCCCATCCCCAGTCATTTTCCCTGAGATAAGGATTCTTAACGGCTTCTACATTATTTCCGGCGCTCTTTTCAAGATTGTGATCATCCGCTGCCACACAGTTTGAACTGTAGTAGGAAAAGCTGATGAAATCCACCGGATATTTCTTCATGGCTTCGAGATCTCCATCCGCCATGACCACCTTAATGCCTTCGTTCTCCCAGCGAGCCTTCAGATATGAAGGATATTCCCCAAATACCTGGGTATCACTGTAGCAGTAAAGTTCTCTCATTCCCTGCTGTGCCGCAAGTACATCTTCCGGTCTGCAGCTATAGGGATAATAGGTCTTTTTCGTGAGCATGCAGCCAACCATGCAGCCCGGGATCGTTTCATGCAGTATCTTTGTTGCAAGAGCACTCGCCACAAACTGATGATGCATCGACTGGAAAACCACCTGATCCCATTTATCCTCTTCAAATCTGTCCTTTATGAGTCCGCCGGTGGTGAAGGGATGCCTGAACATCGAATCCACCTCGTTAAAGGTCAGCCAGTATTTAACCTTATCTTTATAACGCTTCGAAATGACCTCGACATATTTTAAGAAGAAATCGATAGTCTTGCGGTTATACCAGCAGTTGTACTCAAGTGCCAGGTGAAGAGGCGGCTCATAGTGCGATATCGTTACCAGCGGCTCGATACCATATTTATGACACTCATCAAAAACCTTGTCATAGAAAGCAAGTCCTTCCTCATTCGGCTCTGCATCATCACCATTCGGGAAGATCCTGCTCCAGGCGATCGAAAGTCTGAATACCTTAAAGCCCATCTCGCCTAAAAGTCCGATATCCTCTTTGTAATGATGATAAAAGTCAGAACCGTGTCTTTTTGGATAATTTACCGTATC
>JAIKZC010000457.1 GCA_024682575.1 Lachnospiraceae bacterium
CAAGTTTGACAGTTCAAGGACTGAATCCATGAATGGAGCGGAAAGAACAGATACGGTTCTGGCTTTTTGCAGGACGGTTGAAGAGGCAGGCTACAGCAGTGCGCTTTATGCAAATTCAAAGTGGCTTACAACAGAGCTTGATATCAGAAGACTTACAGATGTAGATATCTGGTATGCGGATTATCAGATATATGATAATGATGAAGCACCGCTTTACCCATATCCTTTTACCATCTGGCAATATACAAACAAGGGAAAGGTAGACGGTATAAGTGGAGATGTGGATATTAATATAGCATTTAAGAGGCAGAACTGATGCTGATTATCACATGAGTTAGAAAAATATAAGAATGTAGTATATTGTGTTATGTGAATTTGATTATGAGAAAAAAGCACCTCTATTCGTTTGTATTTATAACAGAGAGATGTACGAAACTGGGATTATACAATGGTGACAACCATGAATATTGAAAAATTGTGTCCGTATTGCCTTAGAGAAATTCATAATAAAGATACAGTGAACGAATGTTCGTATTGTCATAAGAATGTTAGAATTATAGAAAAACATCCCCGTCATTTGAAGCCGTTGACTATACTTGCAGGGAAATATCTTGTCGGAGATCTGATTTTTGAAAGCGGATTTGAAATAACTTATATCGGATTGGATTTGAACCTTAAACAGAGAGTAAAAATCAAGGAATTTTATCCGAACGGATATGCTGTAAGAGACAGCCGTACTGCAACTGCAGTTATATATTCAGAGAGAAATGAAGAAATAATAAAAAAATGGCACGAAAACTTTGTTAATAGGGCAGGAACTTCTGAAAAATCTTCGGGTTCTGATGGGAATGCAGGTATAAAGGACTCATTTAAGGAAAACAATACTGTCTATATAATTACGGACTATGCTGAAAGCTATAATTCTGAAAACATGAAGAGAAATCATGACAGGAGCGCAGGTACAGCAATAAATGAAACCACGACTGACGGTATTGGAAAATATATTCCGCTTATGGCTGTGGCTGCTGTGTTGCTTATTACTATAATCAGCATGGCAGCTGTTTTAAATAATAAAAAAGCTGACAGCAAAAAAATAAATGTCAGTTCCATAACAAAAACATCATCTATATCCGCCGAAGAGCTTGCAGATGCAATGCAAGAGACGTCATGGAAAGACGAATATCTTAAATTGGTTTCGGAATGGCACGAAGCGTATACGGATAGTTATGAGGTCGATTCATATGAATTGTTTTATCTGAATGATGATGATATTCCCGAACTGTTTTTGGAAGGAGAGGACAGTGACGGAATTCACGATATGATATACACCGTTACAGATGGTCAGGTGAAATATTTGACCAAAAAGGACATTGACGGAAATGCTGTTGATGAAAATCGTATTTGTACCCAGTTATTTGAAAAATTCAATTTAGATAAAAAAGGTTTATGTTATTTTTATCGGTTTTATGACTATTCTGATTATAGCGATTTTTATAGACCTGCTTATTATGTTTATAAGCTTAATGGAGAATACCTTGAAGAGATATATCATGCTGAAGAGACTTATGTGTCTGGCAGAGGTGGATATAAGTATAGTGTTGCTTACTTGAGGAAGGACGGTACGCAATTTAACTATGATAATTATGCAGACTCTGAAAATATGAATTTTGAGGAATTTAATAAAAAGTATTTATCTGAATTAGAGGCTGAATATGGCTTTAATCATGAGGATATGGAAAGAATCGGAGTGGAAGGCACAGAAAATATTGATGATGGGGAACAGACTGAAATTTTGAATGCATTTACAAAATTCCTGAATAATGATATTAGTGCTTCTTATCATTATCCGACTCCGATTGATGTGAAGCTGTATGGAGAGGAAGTTGTGAATGATTGGGAGGAACGTGATGATAGCTTGTATTTTCATGATCTTGGAGGGGATTTTAAGATTGATCTTGCATCAACATATTTGTATGATGTGGACAACGATGGTGAATATGAACTATTGACACGTGGACTTGCTGGTTTGAGTTGGTATATATTGGATTATCGAGACGGAAATATTTGTGTGCTTCAAGATGAAGGTGCAATGGCAGAAAAGACGGTATTGCATCAAAAGGGCAATACCGTTTATATCGGAAAAATGGATTCCGGACACATGGGCAGGCATTTGATTAGTTTGGTAGAGTACAATGGTAATGGAGATATCGCAGGAGATGTGATAACAATTAATGCCGAGTATTGGGAAAGTGATGCATACTATTTAACTGATAAGGCTGATTACACATTTTGCGGCAAGAAAATCACATTAGAAGAATATGAGCAGTATCTGAATGAATATAGGGCTTTAGACAGCGAAGATTTCATAAAATTTCCTGTAAACGGAGTTCCTGAATATGGATATGATGAGATAGTTGAAATATTAGGCGGAGAGTAAAGGCGGAGTTAAAGAATATGAATAAAGATCCGATTATTTCAAAAAAATATATTCCGGTTATTTGTGCAATTGCGGTGTTGCTCCTTATTGCCGTAATCAGTATGGCAGTTATTTCAAATAACAGAAAAGATAATAGTGTGAAAACGGAGTATCTTGGGTAAAATGGAAGTAGTCCGACTAACCCGTCTGAAAATCTTGCTTATGCCGAAAAAAATGAAATAGATTTCGGTACACTTTCACCTGTATCAACTGATTATGGCTGTATCTTTGTTGATTTGGAAAAGCAGGAAGAAGTTGATGATCTGGATTTCGTTGTAATCGACAAGGGAAGAGCAGATTATAATTTTTACAGTGCTGATGTTTATCCATCCGAAGAAAAAGGATATATGACGTTGAAATTGACTTATGAAATAAAATGTTCGCCGAGGGTGACGGGTTTAACCAGTCGTGAAACGGTGTCTGTTATTAACGACTTAAACAGACTTGTGCCGTATGATTATTACAGCGGAGAGGTTATTAATACTGATATCACAAATTTTACAGAAGATGTAAGAGAGTCCGATCCTGTCGATACAAAAATTGATTACAAAGGGCAAAAAATTAAGCTAACTGCATGGTACAGCGTAACTCAAATTAATGGTTTTGAGAATGTAAGATATCTGGATAACGGTGAACATTTTGAAGGTAATTATAATTTTTATGAGCTGATATCGTTATATGTGTCATATCCGGAGAAATATGATGGATTGTCATTTGCACTTAAAAAGAGTGGAGTATCAGATCATGATTTAATATTGGCGGGGTCGTTTTTATCTCTTAGCCCTAAAGAAATCTCTAAAGAAATTTTAAGTGAGATTTTTGGACGGGATAATCAGGCAGATAATATTGAGATATTGGATTTGTATGAAGAGGGCGCAGATGACTGGTTATTTTATACAATGAAAACAGAAGAATCTGTAAAAACTGAAAGGGTGTCGTCAGAAGAAGATACGTTTATTCCGGATT
>JAIKZC010000458.1 GCA_024682575.1 Lachnospiraceae bacterium
CAAGTTTGACAGTTCAAGGACTGAATCCATGAATGGAGCGGAAAGAACAGATACGGTTCTGGCTTTTTGCAGGACGGTTGAAGAGGCAGGCTACAGCAGTGCGCTTTATGCAAATTCAAAGTGGCTTACAACAGAGCTTGACATCAGAAGACTTACAGATGTAGATATCTGGTATGCGGATTATCAGATATATGATAATTGTGAAGTACCGCTTTATCCCTATCCTTTTTCTATTTGGCAATATACAAATAAGGGAAAGGTAGACGGCATCTGTGGGGATGTTGATATTAATATAGCGTTTAAGAAGCATCAATGATAATGATTGATTTATGTTATTGTGAAAGCCTGAGAATAGAATAAAAGTGTGATTGAGTATGAGTATTGAAAAGTTATGTCCGCATTGCCTCAGGGAAATATACAATAAAGAATCAGTAACGGAATGCCCGTATTGTCATAAAAGCCTTGGACATATAGAAAATCTTCCTCATCATCTGAAGCAGATGACGGTTCTTGCAGGAAAATATCTTGTAGGTGATGTGATTGGTGAGGGCGGATTTGGAATTACGTATGTTGGGCTGGATTTAAATCTTGAACTTAAGGTGGCAATAAAAGAATTTTATGCAATATACAAGTACATCGGATATGAAGAAATGATATGTTCATCATCAACGAAATATTATGAGGATGAGATAAACAGAATAACAGAGGAATACGGATATGAGGATTTATGGGAGAGGCTTGCAGGACTTGGGGATTTTATGGATATCAGATTTTCCAAGGAGGCTCTGAGATGAACGAAAGGAAAAGGAGCATTGATGACTTTGTGGCGATACCGGGAGTTAAAGAAGTGATGATTTATAGCAAATGTAAAAACGAAAAAACTTTTGACATTTGTTATAAATTTACGGGAAGGAGATTCAGATGAAATATATAATGATTGCTGTTATGACGGCTTTTACAATTTGTATGGTAACAGGATGTACTGAAAAGGCAGAAATAAGCCAGCAGTCAGTGAAAGAAAGTACCACTGAGAGCATACAGGAAGACATGGAGGAAAGCACAGAATATGTCTCTGTAGCAGCTGTAGAAGAGACAGCTGATGAAGGCATTGCAACGGCTGAAACCGAATCCGCTGAGGAAACGGAAGAAGATGAGGAAATTAATAAATTTAGAAGGATAAAATTTACTGTGAGTACCGATAGGGCTGATATTAAATTCACAAATAAAATAGATAAGGATGCAGAAGAGGCTTTTAGGGCTTTTCTTGCAGGAGAGAGGACAGCCAGATATAAAAACAGCGAGCTTTTTATAAATAATCTTTATAATATGCATATAGGGCAGATGTATTATGAAGAGGATGAAGATGATGATTATGCCTATATGGAACATGACTATCCTTATAGCAATGATTTTAAATATTCTGCTACAAAAAAAGATGATAAATCAGTGTTGTTTTTAGAGATAGGAATGCTTATGGCAGGAACGAACTTTTATCAGATTTTATTTGAAGATGACAGACTGACTATAATTGGGGAATCGGGAGAAGGACTTTATGACAGTATATCTGTGTATGATAATAATATTGTAGAAAATACTCATATGATGCAAAGCAGCTCCATGATGGCGGTACATGATATTGTCAATTCCATAAATGAACCGCCATATCTGGTTATTGAATATATGGAGCACAAAGTAGATGATTTAAATGAGAAAACAGGGTCGGAATCATTTTATGAATATAATGGCAAAACGCCACCGTTAATGGAAATAGTGGAGTATGAGGACAGGCATTATCCGAGAATGGACCGGATAGTTTATCCTGATGCGGTGGAAGGATTTGATAATTATGAGGATGCCCTTGCTTTTATGGAAAAAAAGGTGCGGGAAATAATAGGGAGTGATTATGATGACTTTGATGGTGCCTGGTTTGGGGAATCAGGTATCGGTCGTGATGGATATATAGAATTCAGAAAATTAGAAGATTGATTGCCGGGAGAGATATGCATTTTTACAAATTAAAAAGATGTAAAGTATTGCGGTTTCGGACATTGAGCATAAAGGAATCTGAGTATGAATAGTGATAAAGGCGATTACGATTTCCTGGAAAAATTAAAAAAATATATTCCGTTTATTTGTGTGGCTGTAGCATTGTTTGCCCTTGCAATTGGTACAACAGTATTTTTAATAAAAAACCTGCTAACAAAAAAATCTTTTTTCGGGACTGTGCATTCATTTGAGGTTTCAAAAGAAGATGGGGTGGAAAGTATAAGCGCAGAGGAAATTTCACCTGATGAAGCGATAGAAAATATAATAGGGAAAGATATAGAAACAGAAACAGCAGAGAATATCGATAAATTATTTGAAAAACGCACAGACTATTATAGAGGCGGTTTTAATTATGAGACCTTGTATGAGCATGAATTTAATTCTTGGCAGGAAGCGTATCTTGCATATATAGAACATAGGATGAAGTATTCTATGGTATCTGAATATGATTATATGTTAATTTACGTTGACGACAATGATATTCCTGAACTCGCTTTCGTCAGCTATGGTATGCCACCTTCTGTTATTCTGTCTTACAATGATGGAAAGTTAACTGAATTTAATACTGAAAGAGGTGGTTTTTCGTATATAGAGAAGAGTGGTCTTTTATGCAATTCCGATGGAATAAGTGGCGCCTTTTATGATTATGTTTATATTTTAAAGGATGGAAAATGGGAATTTATTTTTGATGGGGAACAGTATGACATTTGTGATTATTCCGAAACCGATAATCCCGAAGAAATCGAATATTTAATAGATAATGAGGAAGTTGATGAGCAGACTTACGATTCTAAGTTTAAGGAAGTTTATGATTATAATAAAAGAACTGATTTTAAGGAGCAATCTATTGATGAAATTATTTCATACATTAAAACTAATAAGATGATTTCCGCGGATCACAAATATGAACTTTTTATTGAGGATTGTACTTGGGAGGAGGCAGCTAAGAAATGTGATGAAAAGGGTGGCTACCTTGCTTCTATGACTTGTGATGAAGAGTTTGAAGTTGTCGATGAACTTATCAGAACTGAGGGAAAGCAAAATTACTGCTTTTATATAGGCGCTAAACGTGGCGGAGAAAAACCCTATGGGTATTGGTGGATTGAACCCGGACTGGTTCAGAGAGGCTTGGATTATAGCATTTATGAGAACAGACACTGGCTTGATGGAGAGCCGAGTTATAAATCTGAACTTGATGACGGAAGGGAGATTGAGGAAGATCATGTCGAATATATTCATATAAAATCGAAAGACAAATTTTATATGAATGATATACCAAATGATGTTATAGCGTATTATCCCAGCTTCAGGGGACGTATGGGTTACATCTGCGAATACAGTAATTGAGCAACTAACGCTTATAATGTCATATTTATGAAAAGCTTCGGTGTTTCGGGTCACCGGGGCTTTTTTTAGAAATTAATGTCAACCTTATTCGATAATTGGGTTGACATTCCTTACTGTTAT
>JAIKZC010000478.1 GCA_024682575.1 Lachnospiraceae bacterium
TCTCAGGACAAATTTTCTTATTTCCTTTATTATTTTCTCAAGATTTTCTATATCAGTTATAATATTTCCTGTTTCCAATGAATGGTTAGCATCTTCTATCTTAAATAATTTTATATTTAAATTTTCAGAGGCCTTTTCAACGATATCCGTTTGGCACCATGGATCTGCACTCCCATGAAAAATGATTCCATTATTATTCCTTAAATAATCAAATGTCTGTGGGAGAGGCGTTAAAATTACATTTTTGGCATCTATTTTATTACTGATATCATAACAGGCTGCAATCACTGTCCCTATACTCTTAGCTATAAAAACTACTCTTTCATAATCCTGAAAATTTATATCCGAAAGTTTCTCCTCTGTCTGTTTCATAGCTGAGTGAAAACATTCCTTCATTTTGTCAGAATTATTTTTTATATCCATGATCTTTTCCGAAATAGAATAATTAATTTCTACACAATCAAATCCTATTTCCTTAACAATTTTTTTCGAGTAATATAAAAGCGGTCTATCATTCGTATATCCAATTCCCGGAAATAATACTGCTATTCCTTTTTTCATAATTTTCTCCAATTATATTATTTAATTAATTTTCTTCCTGCTCCAGGCAACTGCTCCACATCTTCTGCAGCCATATCTCCTGTAATTTCTTGTAAACTTACTTTCTTTTTTTCGATAAATTACAGCTCCACACCCTTTGCAAATAAAGATATATTTTAGCGGCAATGAGGCAGCAACATAATTTTCCACGCCCTTTTCATTTCCGGATGTGGTTCTTTTTATATTATATCCAAATGCAAGATTCATTTTTTCTGCATATAATCTCCATTTTCCGGTATGATTCATAGCATCTTTACAGGTATGCAGTATCTCATGAATGATCGTTTCTTTACAGGCATTTTTTGAAATGTTATCATCTTCTATCAATCGCTTTGCTATCTGTATTTCAAAGCTCCCATCGCTTTTCTTTTTACATAATCCCCATCTGGTTTTTGCCCTGCTGTTGATTATCCACGAAGAAATAACACCAGCTTTTATACCTAATGAATCTATCTCAAAAAGACATTCTTTTTTTAATTCTTCAAAATTTTTCATTAAACTTCCAATCGATTTTTACATTTTTAATACCTATTATACAAACGAATGGACCGAGGTTCAATAACCTCAGCCCATTCATAAAACATCTTATTTACTAAGTCTTTCAATATCCTCTTCTACATTATCCCAGCCCAAATCTACTGCATATTGATAATATTGAATTGCCTTATCAGTATTTTTTTCAACTCCAAGACCTTTTTCATACATACGAGCCAATGCACATAATGCTTTTTTTAATTCATCAGGTCCATTATTATTCTCGTTTTCCAGATATTCGTCAACTTTAGAAACTGCCATCTCATAATAATTAAAAGCTTCCGAAAAATCTTTATCTACACCCTCTCCTTCTTCGTACATACTTCCAAGGTAATAGGCAGCTGAAATATCTCCGGCTTCTGCAGCTTCAATAAAATATTCCCTTGCCTTATCATAATCCTTTTCAACACCTTTTCCTTCATAATAAAGCAAAGCTGCATATCTTAATCCCTTAAAATCAGCATTATCAGCTTCTGCTGAAAGCAGATAATATTCCAAAGCCTGTTCATAATCCTGCTCTACACCATCTCCATTTTCATATTTTTGTCCAAGTGTTGTATAGGATCTTCCATTCCCGGATTTTGCTGATTCCAACAGTTCTTCTACAGACATATCTTCCGAAATTTTTTTCTCTTCTTTTCCCTCATTATTTTCTTTGTCACTAAAATCCTCTGTAGACGATACAGACACTTCTGATTCGGATCTTGTGGTTAAGTCAGTATTATCACTTCCGCATCCCGTTGCTCCAAGAACAATGATTCCGGTTAACACAATTGCCAATAATTTTTTCATATATAAATCCTCCTGAATATTTTGTATCGGAGTTTTTTATATAGCGAGCTACCATTCGCTCAATTATAGCAATTAAATTTATTTTATCCATATATAATCCCTATTTCAATTTAACAAATTTAAGAATAACTATAATTATTTAATCTTAACAAAAATGATTATAGAATTATTTTGTGTCCTCACGGTGAGGAAGTTATTAAATCCATTTAAAGTTTTCCTCACCTGCACCCATAGAGAAAAAATATCTCACGATTCCTCTATTAACTTCACTATATTTTCCATTGTTAGAATCTATTTTTACATTCTTACCATTTCCTCTGATCATAAATTCCTGTTTGTTTAAGGCTGTTGGTGCTAAAAGTGCTGCTTCAATTCCTTTCTTGAACCATTCCGGTCTTTCTCCCTGATAACTTGACACCTCACTGTCTTTCTTTGACTTATGTGCTTTTCCGTTATCCTCACCATATCCTATAGCTATCACACCTATAATTTTCTTGTCTGAACTCGTTTTTGACAATTTTTTGTTATATGTCTCTCCTATCCACCATGTATTAAGCCCTAATGTTTGTGCGTAAAGCATAATATCAGCACCTGCAGCACCTAATTTTTGATCAGTTTCAGGAAGGTTAGGTCCTGCAAGTAATATATAATTGTTTACGTTGCTTGAAACTATGAACTTAAATAATAAATTTAAGGCATTATTATTATCAGTTATAAATTTCATATCCAAATTATAGTTTTCATTATTAGTTTTGACTCTTGAATTTATTTTACTTATGATCTCATCTGATAATTTAATATTCTTATATTTACGAACTGTATGTCTTTCTCTCATTGCTTCATAAATATTCATATTACCCTCCATCATATATTGCAATTGTTATCTTCAAATATTTTTTCAACAATTTCTTCCCAATTTTGCTTTATATTAACCTTATTCATACATGCTATGGATGAATACCCTTGTACGATAGCCCAAAGATTTAGAAGTTTTAATTCTTTTTCATTTTCTTCAAGATCTATATTATTTTGAATAAAATATTTTTTTAAGAGATCTTTTAATATCTTAAAGGGTAAATACTCATTTTCCATATTTTTATCCATATTTAAATTAATTTCAATTGAATCACGTCTAAATAAAAAATAGTAATAATCTGGATTATTGTAAAAGAATAAAATATATCTTTTTCCCATCTCTTTTATTGCTTCTTCAATATTTTCTTCCTTAAGATTTTTTATAGATTCATTTAATTCAAAAGTAAATTTTTCTGTGATCATCTTCTTTATTGCACTTATTAGTTCATCTTTATTCTTAAAGTGTGCATAAGGAGCAGAATGTGAAACATCACAAAAGGATGCTACTTTTCTCAAAGATAATGAATCCTCACCTGATTCATTAATTATTTTAAGTCCTGCTTCTATGAGTGAACTTTTTAGATTCCCATGATGATAATTTGAATTCATATCTATCTCCAATCTTGACACTGTCTATATTGTTAATAATAAATCCAAATCTAGACACTGTCAAGATTTGGATTCTTAAATTTAATAAAAATTTTAAGCAGATTAATATATAGTGTTTTAAAGATAGAGTATTTTACTCAGTTTAATTGATTATGAAAAAGAGGATATCTGATCGGATAGAGTATACTTAAAGTATAGTATTTGTATAGAATGTATAGCAGATGCTTTTATATACCAGTATTTATCGGCTTTAACAGAATTTTACTCCGACAGTTTGATTAGTATAATCCGACAAAATAAATAGAAATCGCCGACATTTTCAGCAGTTATTTCCGACAGTTTGAATAGAACCACCGACAATTTGAGTAGTAAAAACGCATTATTTGATTTTTGTCGGAAACCGACAGTTTAACTAGTTTTATTTATCGAGATTCTAGTGCTTATGCAAAGTAATTTAATATTAATTGATGAGTCATTGATATTCAAAAACCGACAGATTGAGTAGTAATTCCGACAAAAATAATATATAGTCGGAAACCGACAGTTTGAGTAGTAATTAAAAAGATTGATAAAGTAAAAACCGACAGATTGAATAGTAACTACGACAAAAACTATAGAAAGTCGGAAACCGACAGTTTGAATAGTCAGTTTACATAAGATAATTATGTTGCAGTTATATTTATAGAAATTATTATCAATTGGTAAAAAGCGACAGATTGAGTAGTAATTCCGACAAAAATAATAGAAAGTCGGAAACCGACAGTTTCACTAGTACGATAAATTTAATTAACAAGTCTATTATAGTTATTAATAGCCGGGCTTTCAATTTAAGGTCTTCTATAATTTCTCCGACAGTTTGAGTAGTAATGTAAATATCTGGTTGTTATTACAGCTTTTGAATTGTAAATTGAGTTTTTACGCGATTTTTCTATTAAAAGATAAAGCTTAAAATAATAACTCCGACAGATTGAGTAGTTTTTTACTTATGAAAAGATTTATTTTGAGTCAGGCTATGATCTGGGTTTGTTTATTAATTGTTTCTATAAATCACGTACAAATTACGGGATATTTATATTCCAGCATATTCCGACAGAATGAGTAGTAAAAAACGACTTATAAAATTAATGTCGGAATTACTACTCATTCTGTCGGAATTATATTTATTACAAGTATACAGCGGTAACAGAGATGATAATAATAAAACTCCGACAAAAAACTTGAAAAGCGGAGAAACACCCTATATAATAAAAACATGATATATGAATATAGTTGTCGGAATTAGTGACAGTAAATTTAAGCTTTAACATGTTGAAATATAATAAGCAGCAAAAGATCAGGGGTAAATAATGGGAAGAAAAAAGAAGGTGGAGCAGGTCAACTATGATATAGTTGATGGAAATAAGTTTATAACTGATGACGAATATCCTATGGCCAGTTCTTTAGGTCAAATAGAGCATCAGACAGTAGCAACATCAGAAGGCAGGATCATTGATCACGATGAAAGATTTTATGAAATTGTAGACGAGAATGGTCTTGCTGTGATTCCTGAAGATGAGGTTCAGATTAAAGGCTTTATTAAAGATGCTATTTCTGTCGATAAGCTTGTCGAAACATTTAATGAAAATTCCCATGAAACTCTTCTTAAGCTTTTAGCGCTTCAAGATAATAAACATCCTTTGAAAAAAGGCGGCGTAAGTATAGCTTATAGAACTGATGCCTTGATCATGCATTGTAAAATGGAGTTCAGCGCTGCTGAAAATATAGTATTTGATGCTATACTAGGAGTAATGTCATCATTTCCGGAAAATGAAACATATAGGATAGAACCTTCCAGCTTTCTTAAATATCAAAAATATGATTCTTCAAACTCCCTATATCAAACGTTTCGTTCCGGAGCATCAAAACTAAAAAAACGTTTATTGACCTTTGATGAACTGGGCGAAGATGGAGATGATGAAATTGTTGTTCCCTGGTTTGATATTTTAAGATATCATGGAAAGAAAAAAGGAGAAGGTGCTTTTATAGAATTCAGACCTACTGCTTTTTTTAAGGATCTTGCTTTATGCTCTCAGATTGTTCATGGAGCTTATGGATCATTAGAAGTTACAACTCAGCTTCGTGGAAAATATACTATTGCATTATATTGGTTTCTTGAAAATAAAAAGAGATATAGAGAATATCCAAAGGCAACACCTGGTGTCTTTGATATGTCAATAGAGGAGATCAAACATCAATTTTCACTTTCGGAGAAGTATCAATCGAACGATATTGATAGAAGAGTTTTAAAACCCGCCCGAGAAAGTATAAATAATATTAACGAATGTGATTTTACTTTTGATTATGAATCGCAAAAGGTTTCAAATAAGATTGTAGGTTATAGATTCTCCATAAAGGAAAAAAATTATGTAGATGCAAAAGAATCTGCTCCTGCATTAACAGAAGATGCTTTATATTCACAAGTATCATCTGTTTTAGGTATGACAGGCATTGCATTCACTAATGATGAAATATTGCGAATTTATGGTTGTGCAAAAAAGAATAATAAATCAGCAATGGATCTGATGGCAGTTGCACTATCATTTACCAGTAGATTTAACGATAAAAGCCTTGATCCAATAGAAGACAAAGTTAAATATTTTTGTAGAATGATAGAACAGGGAGCCTTTACAGATAAAGCTGAAAAAAAACCAAGAAATAAGAAAAATAATAGTTTTGAAAATTTCGAACAAAGAGAATATTCAGAAGACGAATGGAAAAAGCTTGAAAATGCTTTGAGAAAGAATTAATAAAAAGGTGATATTATCCTCACGGTGAGGACGATATCACCTTTTTTCTAAAATTAGAATTAAATATTAAGAAGAAAAATTTGGATAATCGAATGGAAATTCCTCACGGTGAGGACGATGAGAAAAAAGATAGTAAAGACAAAAAATCCTCACGGTGAGGATTATATATATATTTAATTAAAGAAGTTTAAAAAATCTTTCGTCCTCACCGTGAGGAAATAATAATATGTTATAATAAAACAGCAAAATACAATAAGGAATTAATATAATATATGGTAGAAAGGAATGAAAAAATGATAAAAATTTACGGAACAGAACTGTGCAAAGATTGTGTAGCACTTAAGGCAAATTTGGATGCGAATAAAGTTGAATATGATTTTAGAGATATTGGAAAAACACTTAAAGATTTAGCAGTATTTATAAAAATCAGAGATCTTAATAAAATATTTGATCCGATTAAGGGAACAGGAACAATTGGTATTCCTGCAATAGTTACGGAAGATAATGAAGTGATCATCGATTGGAAAAAATTCCTTGAGGAAAAAGGATATGAAATTGTACAGCAGGGAGCAGCATGTGGAATTGATGGAAAGGGCTGCTAAAAATACCATTTAGAAAAATGGAGTAATTGATGAACAAGACAATAGTTTTTGATCTGGATGATACATTATATGATCTCTGTTGGCCATTCCAAAAAGCTCTGGAAAAATTTTATTCAAAAAGAGAGAAAACAATTACTATAGAGAACGATGTAAAACTAGTAGATGAGAAAATAGAAGGAATATTTTTAGCCAGTAGAAAATATAGTGATATGATTTTTGAAGAATGGAGTTCCGGAAAAATATCATCTGATGATATGTATGCTTATAGAAATCAAAAAGCCATGAAGGATTTTGGACTTGTAATAAGCAGAGAAGAGGCATTGGAGATTCAAAGTTATTATAAGGAATTTCAAAAGAAAATAATTTTAACAGAAAATGTCAAAGAGATGCTGAGTAATTTGAAAGAAAAAAATATAAATATGGCAATAATTTCAAATGGTGGTAAAGAGCATCAAAAGTCAAAAATAAAAACCTTGAATATTGATAATTGGATTCCTGATGAAAATATTTTTATATCCGGAGAGATTGGTTATGCAAAGCCGGAAAAGAAAATATTTGATCATGTAATTGAAAGACTTGCGATAAAAAAAGAAAATGCCTGGTATATTGGTGATACATTTGAGAACGATATAATTGGCGCAAAGAATGCAGGCTGGAATGCAATATGGTTTAACAGGCGTAAAGTTAAAGAAACAGATGGAGATATTAAGGCTGACATTATTGTAAAAAATGAAACTGAGATGACGCAAACAATAAAATCTTTATTTATAAATTGAAACAAAGGAGAAAAAATATGAGAGAAAATTTTTTGTGGGGCGGTGCTACAGCTGCTAATCAATTTGAAGGTGGTTATTTAGAAGGTGGTCGTGGAATTTCTAATGTAGACGTAGTTCCTGCAGGAAAAGATCGTTTTCCCGTTGCATTAGGAAAAGTTCAGAGCCTTAAATGTGATGATAAACATAGTTACCCAAGTCATGAAGCAGTTGATTTTTATCATAGATGGGAGGAAGATCTCGAACTTCTACATGAACTTGGACTTAAATGTTTTAGATTTAGTATTTCATGGTCTCGAATCTATCCGACTGGTGAAGAAAGCGAGCCGAATGAGGATGGTTTGAAATTCTATGAGAAAGTTATTGACAGATGTGTCGAGTATGGAATAGAACCATTAATTTCTCTGGTACACTTTGATGTTCCTTTAGCTTTAACAGAAAAGTATGGCTCATGGAAAAACAGGATTATGATAGATTTATATGTTAAATATGTAAAAACTGTTGTAAGCCGTTATAAGGGTAAGGTTAAATACTATCTTACATTTAATGAAATAAATATGCTTCTTCATCTTCCATTTATGGCATCAGGAGTAATAATAGAAGAAGGAGAGGATGAAAAATCTGTAAAATATAAGGCAGCTCATAATGAACTGGTTGCATCAGCTTTAGCAACAAAAGCAGCACATGAAATTGATCCAAATGTAATGGTCGGATGTATGCTTGCGGCAGGAAATACTTATGCTAATACATGTAATCCTGAAGATGTATGGAAATCTATTACTAAGGATAGAGAGAACTATTTCTTTATTGATGTACAGGCGAGGGGATATTATCCGTCATATGCATTAAAATTTTTTGAAGAAGAAGGAATTAATATCAATATTACAGATGAAGATAAAGAAGCGTTAAAGAATACTGTAGATTTCATAAGCTTCTCATATTATTCATCAAGATTGACCAGTGCAGATCCTGAAGTGAATAAAGAAACAGCAGGAAATGTATTTGCAACATTAAAAAATCCTTATCTTAAGGCGAGCGAATGGGGCTGGCAGATAGATCCTCTCGGACTCAGGATAACACTGAACAGTATCTATGACAGATATCAAAAGCCAATGTTTATTGTTGAAAACGGACTTGGTGCTAAAGATATCCTTATGGCAAAAGCTGATGGAGAGAAAACTGTAGAAGATGATTATCGTATTGAATATATGAGAGAACACATTAAGTGTATGATCGACGCAGTGGATAAGGATGGCGTCGATTTACTTGGATATACAATGTGGGGAGTCATAGATCTTGTAAGTGCATCTACAGGAGAAATGGCAAAACGATATGGATTCATCTATGTTGATAAAGATGACGAAGGAAAAGGTACATTAAACAGGTACAAAAAGAAATCTTTTGACTGGTATAAGCATGTAATAGAAACTAACGGAAAAGAACTCTGATCAGAAAGACAGTCAAAATAAATGAAAAATCTTGAAATAGATGAAAAGATAGACGAACTTATTGCGGAAAAAGAAATTGTCATTTTTCAATTCGGAACAGAAACCTGCGCACCCTGCAGTGCAATAAAACAGAAAATAGATCATTGGATTGAAAATCATAAAGAAATTAAAAGCAGGTATGTTTCTATTGAAAAATTTCCTGAAATTGCTGCAGAATATGGTATTTTTTCAGCTCCAACGATAGTGGTATTTATTAGTGGCAAACTATCTATCAGAGAAAGCGGTTATTTTAGTCTGGATGATATTTTCAAAAGAATAGAAAGATACGTTGAAATGATCTAAAAAGTTAGTCAATAATTTTGCTAAAAATGATTTAAGTAACTTTAATAATGTTTTGAGAGGGCTGCTTATGACTAAAAAAATTTTATTATATATAGGTATTGTGGCTATTTTGTCTATTACCTCTGCGACATTGAAGAATATAAGAGAGAAAAATCATAAAGATAAAACATCAGAAATCATAGGTGGAGCAGATAAAGCAACATCAATATTATTAAAAAAGAAAAATTCCGGAGGAGAAAGTATGGCAGATTATAAGTCAATTACGATGGATGAAGCAAAGGAAATTTTTAAGACATCAGGAGACTACATAATCTTAGATGTAAGACGATCCGACGAATTTGCATCCGGTCATATTCCCGGGGCTGTTAATTATGCAAATGAAGATATTTCAAATGAAAAAATTGATCTTCTTCCTGATTATGATCAGACTGTTTATGTATATTGCAGAACCGGTAGAAGGAGTAAGCAGGCAGCAGGAAAACTGGTAAAAATAGGATATAAGAATATCATTGAATGTGGAGGAATCCTTGACTGGACCGGAGACATTGAAAAGTAATAAGAAAGAAAAAAAGGTGTATTATCATCTTCCCGGTTTATTTGAGTTTTACGAATTATATAAAGTCTTTCTTTTGCTTTACAATGAACACAGGGAATATTTTTATGAATGGTGTGAAATTGGATCCATATATGGCGCTCCGGCAGATTGTATATGGGGCGGCGGAAGAGTAGGTTTCGGAGAAGAGGATCCGGAGAAAGTTGCTGAACTGCTGCGTGAATATAGAATATCTGCCAGACTGACATTCAGTAATTCTTTGATCCGGGAAGAACATCTTTTAGATAAAAAATCTAATTCATTATGTGAGATATTTAATAAAAATGAAGGTTGTCAGAACGGAATAATAATAAGCTCAGATCTTTTATTGAGCTATATTAAGGAGAAATATCCAGGTTATTATTTTGTGTCGTCAACTACAAAGGTACTGACAGATTTTGATGATTTTGAAAAAGAATTAGACAGAAAAGATTTTAGTTATGTTGTTCCGGATTTTAGATTAAATAAAAATTTTGAAAGACTGGATCATTTATCTCAGAATCAAAAAAATAAAGTGGAATTCTTATCTAACGAGTGTTGCTGGTTCGGATGTAAAGAAAGAAAAGAATGCTACGAAAATGTGAGCAGAAAAAGCCTGGGTGAGGAATGTGAAGATCATATCTGCCATTCACCGAATGCGGAAAAAGGATACAGATTTTCGGAAGCGATGAAAAACCCGGCTTTTATCGGAATAGATGAAATACGCAAATTATATTTACCAAAAGGATTTAATAATTTTAAGATTGAAGGACGCAGTTTGGGAAGCGCTGTTATCCTTGAATTTTTATTATATTATATGACCAAACCTGAATATCAATTAAAGGTAAGGGAAGAATTATATTTAGACAGTATGCTGGATCTCTTTTAAGAGGTCTTGAAAGGGAATAATATGGAAATAACTGAAGAAAAAATGAATATATTAATTGAATCACAGCAGGGAGAACTCGATGGTGTGGAAACATACCTTCGAATGGCCGAAGCAGTAAGCAACCAAACAGATGCTGAAACATTTAAGAGACTTGCGGCAGATGAGGGAAGACATGCCTCTGTGTTTAAGAAATATACAAATAAGGTATTGTCTCCAAATACAAAGCAGGCAAATATGGTAGTGATACTTTATCGCCTTTTGGGAAAACGCATCATGTATCCGTTAATTGCAAAAGGAGAGTATTCAGCTATAGCCGGTTATGAAAAAATAATAGATGAGTTTCCGGAAGTTGAATCCGTAAAAAATGATGAGAAACGTCATGGCGATACGGTTAAAAGCTTGCTGGATAATGGTGAATATAATGATAAACCATTACTTCCAATTATCGCAGCGTTAATATTTGTTTGCATATTGATCAGAAAATTGATGAAATAATTATAAACTCCGACCTTGGAAATTTTCGAAGGCCGGAGTTTATTTATTATTCGTCGAAATTCCAAAAGCCGGTACCTGTTTCCGGGTCAAAGCTTCTGCTGATACTTCCTCCAAGAGTAGGGCGAAGTTCTATCTCTGCAGTATATAAAACAGTGATAGACTTTATGTGACCTGCTGCAAGTTGATGTTCATTATTTTCTTTATAGGAAAATACAGCATGAGTGTGATGATAATATTCGTTATCATCTGATACAATATTGCCGTTTAAGGAAACAAGTTCAAGCATACCTTTTAAATGCTCTGTTTCAAATTCTCCTTTTTCCGGAATAAAGGTTTGTATTTCAGCTTCAGCACATCCACCTATGCCTGAAAAAATTGCGGATTTAATATTTTCTTTTTTACAAATGTTTATAATATTGGATATTATTTCGTCACCCTTATCTAAACGTATGTAGACAGCGGAATCAAATTTACGATAGTCCATGGAAGTCCTCCTTTGAATATTAAATTATAAATATCTTATCATATTGCGAATTGATATATAAGGAATAGCTAAAATATATTTCGTAATGTTATAAATTTGCGGTGAAAAACCCACGGGCTTGCCCGTGGGTGCAGTCAGAAGGCTTGTTGATGTATAAAATCTTTTTTTATATAATAAATTTGGTATAGCTGAGAACCAAAACCTATAGATTTTTGCTGCAAAGCATCAAAAATCCCTCAAACAGGCCATTTAAATGTGGCTGCGCCACAGGCTTGTTTGCCACTTGTGTTACGTTACCATACGGAACCCGCAGTAAATGCGGATTCCTGCAATAAAGTCACCAAAACATGTAGATTTATGAGGAGTGAATTGAAAATTTATAAAAGAGGAATGAAGGTATGAAAAAAAGA
>JAIKZC010000499.1 GCA_024682575.1 Lachnospiraceae bacterium
TTGAAAGGAAAGCATTTTATTTCACAGGTATTTATTTTATGAATAAAAAAAGCGGACGAATAACAATTTATGATATAGCGAAGAAATGTGATATTTCTGTTGCAACAGTTTCAAGAGTCATCAATCATCCGGGCGAAGTATCCGAGGAGACCAGATCCCGAATAATCAAGGCAATGGACGAGCTGGGTTTTTCTTATGATTCCGGCAAAAAAAACCTTAAGAAAAACAGAGGTATAATCATTATAGACAATGCTCTTGGCAGCAATCCTTTTTTTGATAAGATAGCTTCGGGAATTTATAGTTATTCCAGCCGTACAGGCTATATAGTTACAAGTTTTACCGGTTCTTTTCTAATGGAGGACTTAAAGAAACTGGTCAGGCTGGCAAAAAGGAAATCCGTAGTAGGTTTCATCTCGCTTGGGAGACGGGAAACTGCTGTATTGAAGGAATTATCCTATATCGTTCCGGTAATGCAGTGTATGGAATGGCAGGATCCTTTCATAGCAGAGCTTCCCTCTGTAACAAGCAGTGTTTACGGAATAGTCAATAAAGCAATGTCACACCTCTATACAGAAGGAGCACAAAAAATAGTCCTTTTTGATTATATGCTGAATACCGAATATGGCAGACAGATTCTATCTGCCTACAAAAGTATCGTAAAGGCTCATGGAATGGAGGAATATACACAGGTTATCTATTCCCAGGAGGGATTTGGACAAGGCTATATCCAGGCAATGAGCCTGCTTCAGACCGATATTCCGGATGCGATACTATGCGCTTCGGACGACTTTGCAGTCTCGGTTCTCAGAGCCGCAGACCGTCTGGGTATTTCCGTTCCGGGTTCCCTGAAAATATGCGGCATAGGAAATATGCGCTATGGCAGCTATAATACTATCCCAATTACCACAGTCTCCGGGCTGGATGAACGTCTTGGAGAGGCGGCTGTAAGAAAGCTTACCGGATACATCTCCAATCCCTATGCGGATGTTACGCATGAATCAGTCAACTCGCGGATCATCGTGAGGAATTCCAGCTGAGAAAATGACCCTGGGGGACGGAGTATGGGGTTCATTTTGCTTCAAAATGAACCCCATACTCCGTCCCCCAGGGTCATTTTTCCCAGATACTCCGTCCCCAGGGTCATTTCCACCACACACTCATCCCCCTGAATAAATCTGATAATTTTTCTCGTCTTTTCTTCCCCCTCATAATAAAAAAATTTCTTAATTTTATAATATCAGTTCTAAAAAGATACTTGTGCAAAAGTTATAGAATTTTAATACATTTAATGTCTCTTTTGTCGAACATGGCTAGTTTTAAAATATTTTTTATGTATAATATTTTTTATAAAGGGAATTATTCGCAATTGTTAATCTTTAAGTAAATATGGAGGGAGATTTATGCTCAAAGAGAAGAAGCCCAAAACGTCGGCGAATAACAAACCTGTCAAAACAATAAGTGGAAAACTGATGACTATCCTGATCCCTATGATCGCACTGCTGGTCATTTTAATGATAGTTTTCCTTTCATCACAAGCCAGAGCTGTTATCCTCGAGCTTTCAGAAAATGCACTCGAGCAGGAAACCATAGCAAATGCGAATCTTTTAAGTGCTGATATACGGAGCTTTATCGGCTCCGCGGATGCAATGTCGATCACCCTCGAAAAAATTCCGTTTAACAGCGATGACGAAATTCTTGAATTTTTAAATGAATCAAAAACCTTTAATTCTAATGCAGAAAACGGTATCTATATCGGTTTTGACAACGGCGACTGGATAGACCCCAGCGGCTGGGTTCCCGATGCAGATTACGACTGTACAACACGCGGATGGTACCAGGAAGGAACGGATCATAAAACTTTTGCAGTTGGAAGTCCTTATCTTGATATGGTCACAAATTCAATGGTAGTACCTATTTCAAAGGATATCACTGTAAATGATGGCAGACATGGAGTTGCAGCTGCAGATTTCTCACTTGCTAAAATAATGGAGACCGTAACAAGTCTGACTCCCATGGGAAAGGGACAATCCATCCTTTTAGACGGTAATACGATAATATCATTCCTTGATGCAGAATATAACGGAACCACTGTGGAGGAGCACGCTGATGATGCATATTTAAGCCAGATTTATAAAGTAATGCAGACAAACCCCAGCGGCGCGCAGACATTTTCTTCCGGAAAAAATATTATTTATGCAGACTATGAAAATGTGCCCGGCACAAACTGGACACTTGTTTCAACTATAAATCAAAATGATATTCTGGACGATTTAAACAGATTTTTAATTGTCTGCGCTATCGTTGCTTTGATAATGGTCATTTTTATTGCATTTGTAATGAGATATCTGATCACATCAATAGTTGCAAAACCGGTTAAAAAACTCAATGAATACATTATGAGTATTACCGATAATAATTTTGCGATTGAAATTGATGCAAGCGGTAATGATGAGATCGGTGTAATGAACCAGAATATGAGTAAATTTATTAGTCATATGAAAAATACCCTCTCCGGTATGATGGAAACCACAGGGCAGCTTTCAGCAGAATCTGAAAGCAGTAAATCAGCTGCCGACGAGCTTTCCGAGGAAGCCAATAAACAGGCTAATTCCATGAATCAGATCCGTGAGACCATGGAAGGAATGACACATGCCGTTACAGAACTTGCAAATGATGCGACCTCACTCGCCGGTAAAGCCAGCGAACTTAAGGTTCAGGGTGAAGAAACAAACGATATCGTTAAAGATCTGGTAGAAAAAGCCGGTGAAGGCCAGAGTGATATGAAGCTCGTTACCGACAATATGGATACTATAGCAATGGCTATGAGTGAAGTAGATACAGCCGTTGTATCAGTTGATGAATCTGC
>JAIKZC010000500.1 GCA_024682575.1 Lachnospiraceae bacterium
TACCATATTTACTGTTTTTTTAAAAGTATTTCGTCATGACTTCTTTCTCTATTTCAGAGACTATATCCTCAACATTTTTTCCGCTTTCATCTATGGTGTGATCAGCATATTTCTCATAAAGAGGCACTCTCTCATCGTAAACATCCCTAAGTGTCTGTCCCTCTTTTACAACAACTCCGCGTTCCTTGATATTGCCAAGTCGGACTGTCAGGTCCTCAAATCCCACTTTTAAGTATACAACTATTCCATTCTCCTTAAAGTGCTCCATCTCTTCTTTTCCGTAGACTGCACTTCCACCGGTAGAAATCACAGAATTTTCTGCTTTTATTTCAGAATTTATCCGGTTCTCTACTTCGACAAATCCATCAACGCCCTCTTCTTCGATGATCTCACTCAGCTTTTTTCCTGTCTTATTCTGTATGACAATATCAGCATCTATAAAATTTCTGCCAGTAACCTTTGCAAGAATTACACCAACAGTACTTTTTCCTGAAGCGGGCATACCTATCAAAACCAGATTAGTTTTTTTATTCATAATTATTTCTCCAATTATCCAAACTTAAATCCATATATAACAAAAGCTTTCGGAGATTGTGACAGGGGGAAACTGTCATCACCGAAAGCTTTTGCTTAACAATACCTATACTCCATTAACCTGATCAGATACTCAGGCAACAGCAAACTTATCTATCATTTGCTCAAAATTACTGTCATATCCCTGATACTGTACTGTAAGTGTCTTTGTAAAATCAAGACCAAGTACACCGAGCATCGATTTTGCATCAATAATTACTCTGTTGTAAAAGACATCAATATCGAAATCACATTTTGAACTTGTCGTAACAAATTCCTTTGCCTGCTGTGGGTTTAATTTAATATGACGTTTGCGCATAAAAAAGCACCTCCATGAAAATAAAAAACGCCCTTCAAACAACTTTAGTTCTGCCCCTTATTAAACAAAGTATTTTTTTAAATACAATCTGTTTTCGCTGTTGTTGATTATTATACGCTTTATAGCTTTTCAGTCAATATGATTTTTTTCAGTCAAATGTTTATTTTCTTCAGATTTTTACCTATTTTAACTAATTGTATTTTTTAAAAACATTTAATTTATCCTTTTTGATTAAAAATTAAATGTTAATCGGTTGACATCTATAAAAACTGCACAATTTTAAATATTGTATAAAATTCATATTTT
Source organism: Lachnospiraceae bacterium (assembly GCA_024682575.1). Lineage (GTDB taxonomy): Bacteria > Bacillota > Clostridia > Lachnospirales > Lachnospiraceae > NK4A144. The sequence continues at coordinate 1,199 of JAIKZC010000500.1, forward strand.
TACTTATTTAATTGAATAAATTAATGCGCAAATGTATTTTTATTCATCGAAATCAAATACATTTGCGCATAATTTTTATATTTTTTTAATCTTTTCCCTTATTCCCCCACCTACACCTTCAAGGCTTAGCAGTGAGGGATTTCTTTTTCTGTATTAAATTAAAGAAGCTGAATTCCTTCTGCCTCACATTTGTCCATATCTTCCTTTTTCCAGACAGAAGACTGAACTTCACCTATATGAGCCTTTCTAAGAAAATACATACAGATTCTCGACTGACCGATTCCACCGCCTATTGTATAAGGAAGCTCTTTATTAAGGATCATCTTCTGGAATTCAAGTTCTGCCCTCTCCTCACAGCCGGCTTTCTTAAGCTGCTCTGCCAGAGACTGCTCATCAACTCGGATACCCATAGAAGATAACTCAAATGCGCAGTCAAGGATCGGATAATTAACAATAATATCACCGTTAAGCTTCCAGTCATCATAGTCTGGTGCGCGTCCGTCATGTGGTTCTCCTGATGCAAGCTTGTCTCCTATCTGGCAAAGGAAGATCGCACCGTATTTCTTTACATATTCATGCTCTCTCTCTTTTGCTGTAAGATCAGGATAAGCATCCTCCAGCTCCTGTGTTGTCACAAATGTAATATCTTCCGGAAGGATAGGTGTAAGGAACTCATATTTTTCAGCAAGGTAATCCTCTGTCTTCTTTATAGCCGCATAAACGTGTTTAACAACTTCCTTAAGAGTCTCGGGGTTACGATCCTTCTTCTCTATAACACGCTCCCAGTCCCACTGGTCGACATATAAAGAATGCAGATTATCTGTATCTTCATCACGTCTTATTGCATACATATCAGTGTAAAGTCCCTCACCGGGCTTAAATCCATATTTCTTAAGTGCATATCTTTTCCATTTAGCCAGTGAATGAACGATCTCTACTTCACATCCAAGATCCTTGATGTCAAAAGAAACAGGTCTCTCCACGCCGTTAAGATTATCATTTAATCCTGTCTCCGGCCTAACATAAAGCGGTGCTGAAACTCTTGTAAGATTAAGTTCATTTGCAAGTGCCCTTTCGAAGTAATCCTTAACTTCTTTGATCGCAATCTCCGTTTCAATGATACTCATCTTACTTTCGTACTTAGACGATAATTCCATCAAACTCATTTTGTTTTTCTCCTGTCTCTTATTTTATTTTTAATAACTCAGAATCTCATATCCGTTATCTGTGACTACAAGCTGTACTTCCCACTGTGCTGACGGGCTTCCGTCCTCTGTATAAATTGTCCAGCCATTATCCTCATCTTCGTAGATAAAATGCTCTCCAAGATTTACCATCGGCTCGATCGTAAAGCACATTCCCGGTACCATAAGCATCTCTGTATTCGGCTTTGAAACAAAGCTTACCCAAGGCTCCTCATGGAACTCAATTCCGCATCCATGACCGCCTATTTCCTCAACTACAGAATAGCCCTGTGATTTACAGAACTCGTTAATTGCGGATCCCATATCACCAAGGAAACGCCATGGCTTAACCTCTGCAAGACCAATTTCTACAGCCTTATGAACATCCTCTACAAGCTTCTTTTTTTCCGGTGTTGTTTCGCCGATTATAAACATTCTCGATGAATCAGAAAAATATCCCTTGTAAATAGTTGAGCAGTCAACGTTAATTATATCTCCGTCATGGAGGATAATATCCTCTGAAGGAATACCGTGACAAACTTCATCATTTATAGATGTACAGCAGTTCTTAGGGAATCCCTCATAATTTAAGCATGCAGAAACACCGCCCATATCTCCTGTGATCTTAGCTACCCAGTCATCGATCTCCTGTGTTGAAATCCCGGCCTTTATATGTTCAGCAACATAGTCAAGACATGCAATGTTTATCTTTGCACTATCTTTTATTCCCTGAATATCAGCTGCGGACTTAAGCATTTTGTGAGTTGGAACCTTATGTCCCGCATCATGTATACGTTTGATCTTATCATCAAACATAAGATGGCAGCTTTTATATTTCTTGCCGCTGCCGCACCAGCATAAATCGTTTCTTCCAATGTTCATTTTAATTTCCTCCGTTCGCCTTTCTCCCATTCAAAATCAACAAGCCATTTAAGAACAGCAAACATAATTGCAGTACCAAAAATACCACCCATGGTATCTACATAAACGTCAAGCAGACTGCTGCC
>JAIKZC010000523.1 GCA_024682575.1 Lachnospiraceae bacterium
TGCATATATAAGAATCTATAAAAGATTTTGGGAACACTAGTCAAAGATGTGCTTGTAAGACTAGCTTATATAAGATGTCCGGTGGACTTGTATAGGTTATCAGACAATGTATAGTAATGCAAGTATATTTTTTCGAACAATAAATTTATAACTATTTAATTGAATTATATTTATGAACTATGTATAATATATTTATGGAAGAACTAAAATTTGAATGGGATGAGAATAAAAACGAAATTTGGATATTCCCAGACAGCTAAATTATGTATTGTGAGCCATTGCTACAGAAACGGGGACACAATAAGATTAATATCTGCCAGAAAAGCAACTAAGAGTGAGAGACAATATTACAACGATTATAATGAGTGGGGGTGATAACTATGAAAGATAATTATGATATTGCAAAATTAAATCCGAGACCGAATCCATATGCTAAGAGATTAAAGAAAACAATAACAATAAATATTGAAACTAGTATCATTGATTATTTTAAGGAACAGTCAGAGAGTACTGGGATTCCATATCAAACACTTATAAATTTGTACTTAAGTGATTGCGTTCAGAATCACAGAAAATTAAATATGTCTTGGAATTAATTGATAAGCGACATTGATCGGGCAGGGGATTTTGAAGTATCCTGCCCGATTATTCATTTACCCTACTTCCACATTTCTTCAGCTTTATTATAATACTCCATTAGTACCGGCTTGGTTAGACGATTGATCTCAACACCGGTATCTACTTCGTCTCTGCCAAATTTAAAAAGGGCGGCAACATTATCATTTGTAATATACTTAGTATCTACATCAAAAGATATTTCTTCTGAAAGCTCTTCCCGGCTGGCCATATTGAATCCCCAGTCTCCGAAAGCCGGCACTTCTACATGATAAGGTTTTACATTAAAGCCTTCGCTCTCAATAGTCTTGTTTATACACCAAAAAGCTTTTGTAGCATAATAAGGACTTGTAGATTGAACGACCAGAACGCCCGAGTCTGTGAGACAAGTGGAGCACATTCTGTAAAATATATTGGAATATAGCTTATTAAGAACCTCGGTATTAGGATCAGGAAGATCCACTATTATCACATCGTACTGCTCTTTACAGTCTTCAAGGTACTCATAGGCGTCCTCGTTATAGACATTGAGCTTATCCGAAAGCAGGCTGTTCTCATTAATCTCTGTAACATTTACATTTGTACTGCAGATTCTGATCATTTCTGAATCAAGATCTACCAGATCTATCTTTTTTACATCAGGATATTTCAGAACCTCTCTTACGGCAAGTCCGTCTCCTCCACCAAGAATCAGAATATTTTCTCTTTTTTTCACTTCATTCATAGGTATATGTACCAGGGCTTCATGATATCGATACTCATCCTGAGTTGAAAACTGGCAGTTTCCATCGATATAGAGTCTGGTATCATCTCTATGCTTTGTCATGACTATCTTCTGGTACTGAGTCTGCTCTATGAGCACCACCCTATCCCTATAAAGACCACTTTCGATGGATTCTGATATATTGTCTGCCATTATCATACCTATAAGCATAACAAAAGATAAAATTATGGCGATAGTCCGAAAGATCTGGATATGGTCAACCCTTTTTCTAAATCTCCACATGATGAGTAGAGCCGCAACTATATTCAAAAATCCACATAAAAACGAAGTTGCAAAGTAACCAAGTTTTGGAAGAAGAATCAGCGGAAATGCAATGGAGCCAACGAGACCTCCGATATAATCAAAACTGAATATAGATGACAGCGTGACCTTCAGGTTGTTTTCATCCTGCTCTATGATCCTTGTCATAACAGGTATTTCAGCGCCGGCAAATGTTCCTATAATTATTATCTCAAGGTACATTACCAGCGCATAATTGGATATATAGATATTTGCAAGGAAAAGGATAAGGGAGCTTATTCCTCCGATAATGCCTATTCCCAACTCGATGGTCACGAAAATATTGAATAGATTTTTTGAAAAATATTTGGAAATATATGATCCAAGTCCCAGTGAAGCCATGTAAAGACCAATGGTTACCG
>JAIKZC010000068.1 GCA_024682575.1 Lachnospiraceae bacterium
AAAGAATACTTCCAAACGAACAGCAGTTAATAATCTCCAGCTGGATCTTACCGCTGTTGTAGCCGGAAAGGATGATGCCAGTTCCTATGCTGCTTTCCTTCCCTCCAGCGGATCGAACAGTTTTTACCTTGATTCTCTGCCTGCAGGAGGCGAAAAGATTCTTTCAATGGATTTTACAGCAAAGGCAGACCTTGAACAAAAGCCTTATGTCATGAGCATCAAGATGAACTATGAAAATGATAAGGCTACCGCTTTCGAAGGTTCTGCAGAAGTATCGATACCGGTTAAGCAGATATCAAAATTTGATACTTCCTCCATTACTGCCGAACCGTCTTCGATCTCAATCGGTGAACAGACCAATCTGATGTTCAATATTTATAATACCGGAAAAACCAAGCTTTATAACGTTTCGGTAAGTGTAAACGGAGCAAGCATTGAACCAACCTTTGGTTTTGTGGGTGGTCTCGCTTCCGGCGCAACAGGCAATGTAGACATGATGATCACAGGTACATCCGAGACGACTGATGACGGAACTATAGAAGCTATAATTTCCTACGAGGACGAAAACGGCAATGTAACTTCAACAATAAAAAATTTCACCCTCACAGTTATGGCAGATGATTACTCCTCTGGTGATATAGATTATGGGGATGAAACTATGGATTATGAGGACAGCTCCTCTAAGACACCTGTTATCATCGGTATTTCTGCAGGAATAGTCCTGATCATAATTATTATCATAGTTGTCAGAAAGAAACTCGCAGCTAAAAAAGAATTGGAAAACGAAGAAGATGAAGATATCTGACCTTTTACAAATGAGCTTGAGCTCTTTACTAAAGCGGAAACTTCGCTCGGTGCTCACAATTCTGGGCGTTGTTATCGGAATCGCAGCCATAGTTACCATGGTCTCGTTAGGTCTGGGTATGCAGAAGCTGCAGCTTGAACAGATTGAAGAATACGGTGGACTGACAAGTATAACTGTCTATCCCGATCAATCCGATATGGTCACTTCTACAAGCCATGTTCTGGATGATGACATGATCAAAACTTTTTCTGAGCTGGAGCATGTAGAGATCGTATCTCCTGTCCTCTCGACCTCGGCGATACTGCTTTCCGGAAAATATAAATATGAAGCTTACAGTATTAATGGCTACACACTTGACGGACTTAGGGCATTAAATTATAAATTTTCCGAAGGATCTCTTCCAAAGGAAGGTGACCAACTTAAATTCATTTACGGAAACATGCTTTTATATAACTTTGTTGATGCCCATACAGGACTTGGTTATTATGACAATTATCAACTTCCGGATATCGATCTGATGAATGATACTATATTTACAGTTTTCGATACGGAGAATTTCCGGCAGACCGGCAGTTCTTCTGATGCAGAATCACCCAAAAGTTTTGACCAGACTACAGAAGATCCCGAAAAAGGGTCTGAGACAAAAGCTCCCGTAAAAAAACTGATCGTTCCTGCCGCCGGTCTCCTATATGGAAAAGATCAGGATGACTGGCATGACTACAGCAACGGTATTTATTGTGACATTGAAGCCTTAAAAACAACCTTAAAAAGAATTTTCAGAAATAAGGCCATCCCCGGACAGCCTTTAAGGAAAAACGGAAAGCCCTATAAAAAATGGTTTTATTCCAATGCTTATATAAAAGTTTCTGATATAAAATATGTATCAGAAGTTCAACAGAAAATAAAGGAAATGGGATTTGAAGCCTCCAGCAATTCCGACTGGATCCAGCAGACTCAGGAATCCTCCCGGAATCTTGCGGCAATGCTCGGCGGTATAGGTGCTGTTTCCATGCTCGTAGCTGCCATAGGTATTGCAAATACAATGATGATGTCCATTTACGAACGTACAAAGGAAATAGGCGTAATGAAGGTTCTTGGCTGTGAGCTTCGCGATATTCAGACCCTATTCCTTTTAGAAGCAGCCGTTATAGGTCTTGTAGGCGGTATTATCGGAAATCTCTTAAGCTTTATCGTAGCTTTTACAATAAACCGTATAAACGGCAACCAGACCTGCTATATAACTCCATGGCTTGTTCTTGCCGGTCTCGCTTTTGCCATAGTGGTCGGTGTACTGGCCGGATATTTCCCATCAAAACGTGCAATGAGCTTAAGTCCTCTGGCTGCTATCAGAAATGAGTAGATTTTTCCAAAAAAGAGGCATAAAAAAACTCCGGATTCAATATGATCCGGAGTTTTTTATAAGCCACAAGGCGGACTCGAACCGCCGACCTGCGCATTACGAATGCGCTGCTCTACCAACTGAGCCATTGTGGCATCGCTGCATAATCGTGCAACATTAATAATATACTACTAAACAGGATTTTA
>JAIKZC010000075.1 GCA_024682575.1 Lachnospiraceae bacterium
CAGGCGTATATTCGTATATCCTTACCCCCGATCTGACCAGCGGTGCATAATAGGAACGCGTTTCTGCATAAACCAGTTTCTTGTCCGGTATACCGGGTGTTATTATCCTCACATCAACTCCGCGTTTTGCCGCATCAGTCAGCTCCCTCATAAACTCATCAGTTATTATAAGGTATGGCGTAACAAAATAGCAATAGTTCTTTGCCATACGGACTATATTAAGGTAAACACCTTCAGCCAGGGGCTCCTCTGTCATTGGACTGTCCGCATAAGGCTGTATAAAGCCGTCATTTTCCGGAAGGCTCACGGTCGATCCCAGGTATTTTTCCAATGTATACTGATTATCAGTCTCTTTTATATAATTCCACATCTCAAGAAAGATAATGCTGAAACTTAAAACAGCATCGCCTGTGATCTTTACACCGCTGTCTTTCCAATAACCGTAAGGTCTCGTGAAATGAAAATACTCATCTGCCAGATTATAGCCTCCGGTAAATGCGACACGTCCGTCTATTACTGTTATTTTACGATGATCTCTGTAATTCATGAAAACATGAAAGAGCGGCGATATAGGATTAAAATCCAGTATCTGGACTCCTGCCTCTTTCATCGCATTTATAAAATCACGGTTTATGAACATTATGCTTCCGACATCGTCAAATATAAGTCTTACTTCGACTCCGGCTCTTGCCTTTTCACAGAGCACATTAAAAAAGGGATCAAATCCCGGTCCATCCTGTATGGCATGATATTCCATAAAAATAAAGCTCTTGGCCTTTCGAAGTTCTTCCACCTGTGCCAATGCACCTAATGCCGGATCATTATAGTATTCTGCACTGCTGTGCTCCCATACCGGCATTCCCGATACAGATTTGACATAGGAGCATGATGCCGCTACATAGCTGTCATCTTTTTTTATCTTATCTATAATTTCAGCATTTCCAACAGACAATTTTTTTACCAGATCATCTAACTCCCGATATTCTCTTTTCTGCCTGTCTATCGCGCCTTTTCTTCCAAATATCACATACATGACCGCGCCCATCGGGCTAAATGCCAGCACAATGACAAGCCATGGCAGTTTATAGGAAGCATTGATATGGCGCCCGTAGACCGCAAGACTTATCATAAGCGGTATAAGTGCATAGGCTATTCTTATCCAGGGACTTTCTTTATAGAGAATGAGCAAAAGATAGGTGATCCACCATATCTGAATGCAAACAGATGCCAGAACTATTAAAATCCTGACTATACTCACTTTAACATCGGTCTTACGTTCAACTCTGATTTTTGCCATAGATTCTTTACCTGTTTTCCTATAAAAATTAAGCATAGTCCGAGTATCTAATTATCCTATTATACTCTATTTTACAAAAAAATCCCACCGGCAAAGCCGATGGGATTTGGTTAACATATGATATTAATCACAATCGCGAACTATCTTCCTTACCTTAAGGACTGAAGGAGGAGCTACTGAAAGCTCATCTACGCCCATTTCAAGGAATGTCTTTGTAAGCGATGTGTCTGCTGCAAGTTCTCCGCAGATTCCTGCCCAGATTCCTGCTGCATGTGCATTGTCTACTGTCATCTTTATAAGACGAAGTACTGCCTCATGATGTGTATCACAGAAATCATCAAGTGCTGCATTCTGACGGTCTATAGCGAGTGTATACTGTGTCAGATCGTTTGTACCGATGCTGAAGAAGTCAACTTCTTTTGCAAGAAGGTCAGTAATAACTGCTGCTGCAGGTGTCTCGATCATAACACCCTGAGGTGCATCTTTATAAGGTACACCCTGCTCTTCGAGCTCAGCCTTAACCTCTGCAACTATCTTCTTTATCTGACTGATCTCAGACATTGAAGTGATCATCGGATACATGATATAAATGTTTCCGTATGCTGCTGCGCGGAAGAGTGCTCTGAGCTGTGTCTTGAAGACTTCCGGTCTCTTGAGGCAGATTCTTATAGCTCTGAATCCCATAGCAGGATTTTCCTCGTGACCGAGCTCAAAATAATCACACTGTTTATCTGCACCTATGTCCAGTGTACGGATGATAACCTTTTTACCGGCCATAAGCTCTGCAGCCTTACGATAGATTGCAAACTGTTCTTCCTCTGTAGGATATGTTTCCTTGCCGAGGTAGATAAACTCACTTCTGAAAAGACCGATTCCGCCTGCATCATACTGCAGTGCAGAAGCAATATCGGAAAGATTTCCAACATTTGCATAAAGCATGATGCTCTTTCCGGACTTTGTTTCAGTCGGTTTGCCCTTTAAGTCCTGAAGAAGCTGCTTTTTCTGATTCTGCTCCTCAAGAAGAGCTTCGTACATCTTCATTGTTGTCTCATCCGGGTCAACAATAAAAATGTTCTTATCAGAATCAAGAATACCCATCTTGCCATTCCAGCTCTCATTTACATCAATGTTTATGATCGCAGGAATATTCATTGTACGTGCAAGAATTGCCGTATGTGAATTTGATGAGCCCTTTCTTGTAACAAACGCAAGAATCTTTGACTTATCAAGCTGAACAGTCTCTGAAGGAGTAAGATCATCAGCTACAAGGATTGAAGGTACAGTTGCATCTACAGATGCTTCACCCTCTCCTGTAAGAATTCTGATGACACGCTCCGATATATCTTTTACATCAACAGAACGAGCCTTGAAATACTCATCATCCATGGAGGCAAAAGTCTCGGCAAAGTTATCTCCGGTAACAGCTACAGCATATTCAGCATTCATTTTCTGTGCCTCAATGATGTTATATACGGAATCATTGTAACCATCATCCTCAAGCATCATTGCATGTACATCAAAAATTTCAGCATCTGCTTCACCGATCTCGGCCTTTGTCTTTTCGTAAAGGGCTCTAAGCTGGCTTATTGCCTCTTCACGTGCAGTTTCATAGCGCTTTTTCTCGCCTTCACTGTCTTCTGTATGTTTTCTTTCGACAACCTGTTCTTTTTTTCCAAGATAGGCAATCTTTCCGATTGCTATCCCTTCATAGATTTTCTTCCCTGTATAGCGTTCCATTAAATTCTCCTTAATTTTCTGGAATTACAGATTCTCTTCCATGAATTTTTTAACTTCGCTACAAGCTGTCTCTTCGTCTTCACCTTCAACAGTAATCTTAACAACAGCATCTTTCATAACGCCCATTGCCATAATAGCCATAAGTGCCTTTGCACTTGCAGACTTACCATTATATTCAACCTTGATGTCACTCTTAAACTGCTTAGCGCACTTTACAAGTAATCCAGCCGGACGTGCATGTAATCCTACTTCATCTGTTATCTTATACTCGAATTCTTTCATCTTTTTCTGTTCTCCTTTTCCTGATTTAGAACCTTTTTTGATGCCTACTCTTCGATAGGCATTCCACCTTAATCTATATTATAACAGAAAGTTCAACAATAATCATTAAAATTATTATGATTATTCATAAAATCTTGAATTAATCTTTTTTTATCCGCAGAAATATACAGCTTTTTGATTCAAAAAATTTTTTTCTTCATAACTATTGAACAATTGTATGCAATTGTACTTTGAAAAAAGCTTTGTCAGACAATTCTTTATGTTATAATGGTTTTGGGTGAACTTTTTTATTTATGGGGGGATTCGAAATGGCAGGCAGCAGCGCAAAATACAAAGATTTTACATATCTTGCTCCGGGCGACATGATCATAGTCGGAAATGCTTTCGGCAAAAATTTTGCCTACGTTGATGATGTGGCAAAAACAGGAAGGATCATTCTCACCACCGGAGACTCTTTTTATCCTCTCGACGGACTGCAGGTAGGCGGCGATAAAACTCATCCTCAGCGCCTTTTTCATTGTACAGAAGAGGCTATAAGCGAGGTTCATAACCGTCAGCAGATCGTAAAAACACTCCATCAGCTCAAAGAAATCACAAGCCTGACTTACGACCAGGCTATTATGATCGAAGCGGTATTGAAAAGTGACTGGGGAGAAGTTACCCAGCTTTTGAAAAAAATCCGCTGATAATTTGCCAAAAAGGGGCAGGGATGCCTTCGAAGTCTGAACGTCCCTGCCCTTTTTATTTTTGAATTCTAATTTTTATCAGTCGCTTATTACTCTTCTGATAGCCACCGGTGTACGGTAGTATGTATTCGATATCTTGATTCCTGTTTTCGGACTTGATGCATTTATTACCTGACCATTTCCGATGTATATCGCAACGTGATTTACACGGCCATACTTTGCATAAAATACCAGATCGCCCGGCTTCATCTCACTTGCGGATACTTTTGTACCACAGGTAGCCTGCTGTGATGATGTTCTCGGAAGATATATATTAAAGTGCTTGAATATACTCTGAACATATCCTGAGCAGTCAGCTCCGTGTGTAAGAGATGTTCCGCCCCATACATAAGGATTTCCAAGGAACTGTTTTGCATAGTTTACTATTGAAACTCTGACATCTGATACGCCTTCGCCGTATTTAAGTTCCTGAATTGAGATCGCTGTCTCAAGTTTTTCAACAAATTTGATATAATCAGCACTTATATAGCCTTCATCTTCATCGATCTCGATCTTGATCCAGTCGTCGCCCTCTTCGCCTTCGGTTATTTCAAGCTCTTCATCCATGGGAACCATTGTAAGGATACGCGCATCTGTATTAGGTTCCTCGCGGACATAAAGGGTAGTTGTACAGACCCTTGCCATGAGCGTCTCAACTTCTCTGGCTCTTTCCAAGGCTTCATCTCCGGTAAGAAGGTACTCGGCCTTAACATATCCCTGCACCGATCCGGATTTTATATGAGCCCATTCACCATCGACATCTAAGATCTCACAGGCTGAATTCTTTCTCATCTTTCCGACAAGCTCTGACTCTCCGTCTGCTTTTTCTCTAATATTAAGGTTATCGTCTACCTTTGCAATACCAAGATTTTCATAGCCCGATATAGAGCCATCCTCGGTATTTGCAGCTTCTTCAAGCATTTCGGCATTTTCTTCTATAGACCTTACGGATCCGGCTCCGGCAGATATCTCCTCGGTGGAGGTTATTGCTTCGGTACTCTCCTCCGTATCGGTCTCAATATCTTCTTCATCATTTATTATGATTGCGCCGCTTTCATCCTCTTCTTCCTCTTCTTCGGCTTCTGTTGAGGACTCGACAACTGCTGCAACGCCTGCTGCATATCTTACTTTTGAAGCAGCAAAAACAGTTGCAGGTATAAAAACAAGCCCGATTGAAAGGGCTATCAATGATTTCTTAAACATTCGGATTTTCCCCTAATACACTTCTGTGTATTTAAAAAAATACATTAAATAACTACACAAGCATAATTATATATTCTCTTTGCGAAAAGCGTCAATATATTTTTAAGTTTCTTAATTTTTATTTAACATTTTATTTTCTGTCTTCCGCTAAAACACTTTGGCTGCCTTTCCTTAACTTTTGTTCACTTTTCTTTCACTTGAAAGCTTTTTTCACACATGATAATATGATTTAGAAAAATTTCTATAAATTAAATATAATATGAGGTGAAAAATGAGAAAAAAATATGTTTCAAAGATCGCAGCTTTGACAACAGCAATTATAGTCGCATCAGTTTCTTTCAGCGGATGCGGTAAATACAATTCTTCAAATGTACCCGGAAATACCACTGCAACTGAAGAGACTCAAAACTTTGATGGAAATACTGATATTACAGCCGGCGTTGTAGATGATGGCGGATATTATTACTGCGAAGCAAGCCTTGGTGAAGCTCAGATTCCTGTAACCGTCGACTCATTAGGCTCATCTGTAAAGACAAGTGATTTTTCAAATGTCAGCGCTCTTGCCGATAAAAGTGAAAAAAACTTAAATGATGCAAGAGTTCAGTATCTTATGGATGCCTATGCTGAGGATGAGGAAACTGCAAATGAAGATCTCAAGGAGCTTTATTCAGATCCCGCACCTACAGATGCACAGCTTGCCGGCATCAAAGTATATTCTGATGACCTTGCAAAGGTTATTGCACAGTTCGGTATAACTTATTATGATTTTACAGCACCTTACATTAACAACAGTGAAGATTCTGAATCTATCTTCTTTGAATATGATTTCTACACAGATGATTACAGACTTTTTAATGTAGATGTGATGTTATCCGGAGATGAAGTTACTTCGATCGATATCTATGAAGACTACGATGTTGCAAGCAGCAGCACAGAAGCAGCAACTGAAGCAGCAGCTCAGTAAAAATAAAAGAGAAAGCGGAAGCCCTAATTGATCCGGGCTTCCGCTTTTGATTTAAATATCTTTTCCAATACATAGTTTAAGTTCACGCTGACGCTAGTTTGACAATAAATAATAGATTTTTGATGCAAAGCCTCAAAAATCCCGCAAACAAGCTTGCTAAGTTCGAAAGAACCTCGCTAAGCAAACTTGTATGGTTCGTACTAAGCTCGAGAAAACCTCGCTAAGTACTCTACTCAAACTGGCCGTCACCCACATTTTGCGATGTTTCTGGTGGCGATAACGTTCACTCCGGTGCCTGCAACATTTTCTACGATAACATCACCGATTTTTACCGGAGCTTCCGGATGTGCTGCATCAATATCCTTCATAACGTCAAAAATCTTATTTTTAGGGATATCATTAGCTGTCTTGACTGAAAGTCTCGGCTTGTCACCTCCGCTTATAACTACAGTTGAAGTAACTATTCTTGTGGGATTTGTCACTTCTTTTCTTGCGTAAATATCGCCCTTCTGGCAGGTATTTCCCTTTACGCTTTTGACTTCTCCGCCATCAAGTTCAACTGTTATCTGGCATCCCATCGGGCAGCCGATACAGGTAAGTTCTCTTGTTTCCATAATAGTCTGCCTCCTTTAATCTTTCTCGATCTTCACGGTAATAGTCTTAAGTCCGGCATGTTCTTTAAGTGCAGACTTCTTTAATATTACCTGCTCCATCTCACCGGGTGCCATTATCTTCTTTTTAACGTGCATCACTCTCTCGTCATCAAAATAAACACTTACGTAAGAATCCGTAAATACTGCGCCTACACGGAAACGAACCGTAAGGAGATCATTCATTCTGTCTGTATTTACAGTAGAAGGAACTGTATATCTTGCGCCCTCTACGGCCTTAATCTCTATTCCTTTTTCAGTAGAATTGTCCTTGCAGCCATTCTTTACAAATGCTGAAGCATTTTCTCCTGCCAGTGCTGCTTCCTGAGAAACGAAATCAACGAGATCATGTACATGGAGCACATTTCCGCAGGCAAATACACCTGGTATGGAAGTTTCAAGGCTTTCATTAACTACAGGTCCGTTGGTGATCGGGCTCATCTCAACACCTGCACTTCTGGAAAGCTCGTTTTCAGGGATAAGTCCGCAGGAAAGAAGCAATGTATCACAGGTATATCTCTCTTCAGTTCCGGGGATCGGCTTGCCATCCTTGCCTACCTCAGCAATGGTTACAGCCGACAAATGTTCTTTTCCCTCTATATCTACCACTGTATGTGAAAGCTTGAGCGGGATTCCAAAGTCATCAAGACATTGAACTATATTTCTCTTTAAGCCGCCCGAATATGGCATAAGCTCGGCAACTACCTTTACTTTTGCCCCTTCAAGAGTCATTCTTCGTGCCATTATAAGACCGATATCACCTGAACCTAAAATAACAACCTCACGTCCCGGCATATATCCTTCTATATTTACAAGTCTCTGGGCTGTACCGGCAGAGAATATACCTGCTGGACGGTATCCCGGAATATTAAGGGCTCCTCTGGGTCTTTCGCGACATCCCATTGCAAGGATAACCGCTCCTGCTTCAATCTGGAACATGCCGTCTTCACGATTCATGGCCGTTACAACTCTTTCAGCAGATATGTCCATTACCATTGTGTTAAGTTTGTATTCTATTTTCTCATCAAAAACCTGCTGCATAAAACGATATGCATATTCAGGTCCGGTAAGCTCTTCCTTAAATGTGTGAAGTCCGAAACCATTGTGAATACACTGGTTTAAGATACCACCAAGCTCATGATCACGTTCAAGAATGAGAATCTTCTCTGTCCCGGCTTTTCTTGCACTTACTGCTGCAGCAAGTCCTGCAGGACCGCCGCCTATAATCACGATATCATATTTAAGCATCAGTCCTCGCCTCCTTTGGTTCTTTCAAGAACTATGTTGGATTTTCCGCCGCTCTTTGTGATCTCCTCCATAGGAATACCAAGCTCCCTGTTGAGGATCTCCATTGTTCTCGGTGAGCAGAAACCTGCCTGACATCTTCCCATGCCGGCTCTTACTCTTCTCTTTACTCCATCAAGCGATCTTGCACCAAGAGGACGATGAATTGCATCGAGTATCTCGCCTTCTGTTATCGATTCGCATCTGCATACTATTGTTCCGTAAGCAGGATTTTTCTTTATTAGTTCATTTCTCTCTTCTATTGAAAGATTCTTTGTTTCAATTATGCCCTTACGTGTAGCGATCCAGTCGCTCTTTTCTTTAAGCCCGAGCTTCTCCTTGAACATTCCGCCGACCATACGTCCGATCGCAGGTGAACTTGTAAGTCCCGGAGACTCTATTCCCGCGCAGTCAAAGAATCCGGGAGCCTCATCAACCCAGTCGATTATAAATTCATGATTATCCTCATGAGCACGAAGTCCTGCAAATGATGTAATGACCTTTCTTCCTATAGGAAGGTTCTTTACATGCATTCCGGCCTTTGCCATAAGGTCTCCGATTCCTGCAGCAGTAGTTGCTGTAGCTTCTTTATCTTCTATATCTATAGCAGTAGGTCCTACTATAAGGTTGCCATGAACCGTAGGTGATACAAGTACGCCTTTTCCAAGCTTTGTGGGCTGAGGGAAGATAGTATGGCTCACAAAATCACCCATCTCATGATCTAAGAGACAATAATCTCCGCGTCTTGGTGTAATATGTATCTTTTTGCTGCTGACCATGTTGTGGAACTTATCAGCATAAACACCTGCTGCATTAACGACATATTTTGTCTTGTATTCTCCATTGTTTGTACGAATATGCCAAACTTTCTTTTCATCCTGTTTCAGGGTCTGAACTTCAGTATTAAAGAAGAAATCAACACCATTCACATTGGCATTTTCAGCCATGGCGATATTCAGGATAAACGGACAGACAATTCCGCCTGTGGGTGCATAAAGTGCTCCTTCCACATCATCAGAAAGGTTTGGCTCCATTTCAAGAACTTCTTCTTTTGATAAGATCTTAAGATCTTTAACTCCATTGGCTACACCCCTGTCATAGAGATCCTTCAGCCCGCCAATTTCTTCCTTATGTATGCAGACTACCAAGGAGCCATTACGTTTGAAAGGAATATCAAGATCACGCGCCAGATCGTCCATCATCTCATTTCCTTCAACATTGAGCTTTGCCATAAGTGAGCCCTCGGCTGCATCAAATCCGGCATGTATGATGGCACTGTTTGCCTTTGATGTTCCGGAGCATACATCCTCTCCTTTCTCGAGGACGCATACATTAAGATCACTATAACGGGACAACTCACGCGCCACCGCACTTCCTGTGACTCCGGCGCCTATAATAACGACATCATAAATCACTTTCAGTTTCTCCTTTCTTTTATAGGTCTGATCATAATTGCTAAATCAGGCCAAGCCATTTTGTTTATTATTTATTAATTGGCATTAATGATTAGTTTGTTAAAAAGAAAAGAGCCGAAAATAGTGCATATTTCCCGATATGCTCAATTTTCGACTCTCTAATCTTCGTCAACTTATATGATTTGATTTAATTTTAATACATTTATCTCTACAAGTCAACCTAAATTAACTGTTTAATTCAAAATTCCAAACAGAAGTTTTTCTTAGAATGACAATGTAAGATTTGATGCAACTAAAGCTCCGCAAACTGCGCCAACGATAGGGCAGAGTGCCGGGATCCATGCATATCCCCACTGAGCATCTCTTTCACCGGGGCAGAAAAGCGCATAAGCAAGTCTTGGTGCTGTATCCCTTGCTGCATTCATTGCGTAACCTGTAAGTCCGCCAAATGAGAAACCTATCGACATGATGATGCCCCATACGAAAATGAAGTTTACTCCATTTGATACTGCAGGAATGCCGCAGATGAAGAACAGAAGACAGAAACCACATGTGAACTCTGAAAGCATGTTAAGAGCTGTACTCTCACCACCGCCTGTGCAGAAGCAGCCGCGCTTAACAGCAGCATCAGGTGTTGCAGCAAGCTGATTATGATAGAGAACGATGAGGAAAGCTGCACCGAGGAAACCTCCGATCATCTGTCCTGCAATATATGCCGGAACAAGATCCCAACCCATCTTACCTGCTGCTGCAAGTGCGATGGTAACTGAAGGATTGAAATGAGCACCTGTCGAAGCACCGAATACGAATGCCGGAAGCAATACCGCAAGTCCCCAACCTATAGCGATATGTACTGTGTTTCCGCCCTTCATTCCTGATTTATTCAGGCTGATGTTACAGCAGACACCGTCTCCAAGAAGAACAAGTAAAAAGGTACCAATCAACTCATTTACAAATGCTATCGTAGCCGTTAACATAGATTATTTCCTCCCTAATATTTAATTGTCTCGTCTGACTTCCTCCCTTTTGTCAGACTTAAATTTCATATCCTGCGTTTTCAAGGAAGCCCCAACTTCCGGAAAACGCAGGCATATGGATTATATATAAAAAACCTTCTCCTTAATTTTTAATACTTACTCCTTAGCCCAGCCTCTTGTTGAAGCTACAGCCTTGCTCCATCCCTTGATGGCAGCATTTCTTGTTTCATCAGTCATCTCAGGCTTGAACTCTCTGTCAACTGCCCAGTTCTTGATAACATCTTCCTTGCTGCTCCAGTATCCAACTGCAAGACCTGCAAGATAAGCTGCACCCATAGCTGTTGTTTCTACACAGCTCGGACGAAGAACATTGGTATTGATGATATCGGACTGGAACTGCATCAGGAAGTTATTCTTTGAAGCACCACCGTCTACCTTGAGCGATGTGAGATGCTTTCCGGAATCAAGCTCCATAGCGTGCAGAACATCATATGTCTGATATGCTAGTGACTCAAGAGTTGCTCTGATAATGTGATATTTGTTTACACCACGTGTAAGTCCTGTTATTGCTCCACGAGCGTAAGGATCCCAGTAAGGTGCGCCAAGTCCTGTAAATGCAGGCACTACATAGCATCCGTTTGTATCCTCAACACGTGTTGCGAAATATTCTGAATCCGGTGATGTATCCACGATCCTCAGCTCATCACGAAGCCACTGAATAGCTGCACCTGCAACATATACAGAGCCTTCAAGTGCATAAGTAACCTTTCCGTCAAGTCCCCATGCAATAGTTGTAAGCAGATCATTCTTTGAGAATATAGGCTTCTCACCTGTGTTCATAAGCATGAAGCAGCCTGTACCATAGGTATTCTTTGCTTCACCCTCTTTATAACATGTCTGTCCAAAGAGAGCTGCCTGCTGGTCACCAGCAGCACCTGCTATACGGATCGGTCCGCCAAAGAATTCAGGATCGGACTCGCCATAGATGCAGCTTGAAGGCTTAGCTTCAGGAAGCATGCTCTTCGGAATTTCAAGAATCTGGCAAAGCTCATCATCCCATTCAAGAGTATTGATATTGAAAAGCAATGTTCTTGAAGCATTGGAATAATCTGTTACATGTACCTTGCCCTTTGTAAGTTTATAGATAAGCCATGAATCAACAGTACCAAAGCAAAGCTCGCCTTTTTCTGCTCTTTCACGTGCTCCTTCAACATTGTCAAGTATCCAGCGGATCTTTGTTCCTGAGAAATAAGGGTCAAATTTAAGACCTGTCTTCTGCTGGAATTTCTCAACTATTCCCGGAATCTTGCCCTTCATCTGCTCTGCAAAATCTGCAGTACGACGGCACTGCCATACGATCGCATGATGGATCGGCTGTCCGGTTGCTCTATCCCAAACTATAACTGTTTCACGCTGGTTAGTAATACCAATTGCTGCAACGTCCTCAGCAGTTGCTCCCACGTTTTTCAATGCCTGACGGGCTACTGAAAGCTGTGTCTGCCATATTTCATTGGCATCATGCTCAACCCAGCCGGGCTTAGGGAAGAACTGTGTGAACTCTTTCTGTGCCACAGAACACATCTCACCTTTTTCATTAAAAAGGATACAACGATTACTGGTGGTACCTGCATCAAGTGCCATTACATACTTAGCCATAAGAAACTTCCTCCTTTTAATTGCATTATGCTACAGAAACCACACATCTCTGTTAGTGGTTGATATAGCTACCGCGCCATTATTGAGAGCGTTCATGACCTCCTCTCTGTTAGATATTAGTCCTCCGGCTATGACTGGTACTCTACTGATTGAATTGATTTTCTTGATGAGCTCCGGCAGGATTACCCCAGGAAGAAATTCAATAAAATCAGGCTGCACCACCCCATGCTTCGCCTGCTTCTCTATATTTATCAGTGCCATACTGTCCAGCACGAAGTACCTAAGTATCGTATGAAGGCCGATTTCTTTTGCGTGCCCTATAAGTGCACTCTTGGTTGTGATTATCCCTTCCGCTGCCGTGTATTTTTTTATGAAATCCACAGCCGAATCTCTCGGGCTCAGTCCGTTTATCAGATCGATGTGTACCATTGCCGTCTTTCCCGCATCATGTAATTTCTGCACAATAGCCGGTATGGTGCAAACATCTCCGTAAAGGACAAATATCACTCCCACATCTGTCGTTAAGCATAACTCCAGTCCTTCATCATCTTTAATTGCCGCAATGATCGGCGTATCCTCAATCTGCTCATAAAAATTCTGCATTGATTGAACTTGTCTCCTATTCTCCGATGATCGACGAACGGGGCAGCCACGACAGTTCCCTAAAAAGGGCACAAAAATAGCGTGGTTAAGTAACGCAGCTCTCCGCTGGTTTCTGCCACGCTCTCTTCTCTCATTGGCTCTTATTAACTTATGTATAGATTATCACACAATTATCAAATATGCAATATACATATTGTATTAAATTTGTATTTTTTAATCATTTTTACTATATTTTTTTCGCCTAATTTTATTATTATAGAAAACATTTACAACTTTCACTAATAGAAGCAAAGAAAACACTTATCAAATACTGATAAGTGTTTCTCTGTAAGTTCACGATCATTCACTAAAGGAAAAAGTTGAAAAGAGTTTACCGTCATAAGTGTTATAACCATTTATCATTGATATCGGAAGCTTTTTAAGCGTATGACGTATGATATCCACAGCATCCATGTCCTCTATAGCCTCACCGGTATCATCCAGCTCTACTCCCTCATCTTCAAAAGGAAAGGCATATCTGGCAAGCCTTAATACACCGTCTTCATCATATTCTATATCGTCGTCTTCCTCTTCATCATCTTCCTCATCTTCGTCATCATCTTTATTTTTATCTTTTGACTTTTTCTTAAGATAGTATGTAGCATAAAAGCCATCGTCTTCTTCTATGACATCTTCTTTCTCTATCTCAGACTCGTCCGGAACGCCAAGAGCCTCTTTCGAGCCCTCATAATCCCTTGGCATGAATATATGTCTTACCTTGTATCCGTCAATTTTTTCGTCTGCACTGTGTCCGGCTATGACATTTCCGTCCTCATCCACGGTATCTTCCTCTGAAAGGCGGACGTAATACCTTCCGTAAAAGCCCTCTTCCTTTTCGTCTATCGTAACTGATTCATATTCTCCCTCCTCGGGAGCTCCAAGATCCTGAGCTGTTCCGGAATAACCCCGGGGCATAAATACCAATACAAGCTTATAAGCTTTTCCATCAAGAATTGTATCATATTCTTTTGAGTATCCCTCAGAACTTTGCTCTCCGGACTCCTCAGCCAGACTCACATAAGGTTCATCTGATATTTTTAATTTTGATGAACTTTTACTTCTAACAGCACTAAGCAGCCTGACTCCTGAATTCTCATTATCATAAACCGCTGCCTCAGAGTCTGTACTTTCTTCCGATTCTTTAGTGTCCTCCTCATCATCAGAGTCTTCTGATACAGTCTCATTTGCAGACGCTGACAGACCCACAGTATTTATGCAATAAATATGAGGGCGCTCATATTCAGCATTCAGCCCGCCTATCAGTTCATTTGCCTCTGCCGCTATCTGTCGGCCGTAATTTATTTCTTCCTGCGTGGCTTCATTATAATATGCCACTCCAAAACGCAGAACGTTAGGTGTTTCCTCGAGTGTCACATAGGCATTGGCATCTTCACTTACGCGTCCTACGATCACAACAATATGGCTTTCCCAGGAAAAAATATCTCCGGGCAGCAGATCATCTCCAATGCTCAAAGGACTGAAACAGCTTTGCTGTGTAAAATACCTCGCTGCTGTATTTACATTAAATTCATTCTGAATCTGATTATAGAGCCAGGAAACATAGCCGCTGCAGTCAAGTCCATCAATTATATGGGCATTGACTCCGTTTGAATAGTTCACTGTTGAAAGCATATCGCGGTATTTCTTATCCTTTAAGTTTATCTTTTCAAAAAGGTCTGACCTTAAGTCGATATATTCATCAAGCGAATATATTGTTTCTCCGTGAAATGCTGTATTTACATAGCCATGTATAGGACACCATGAGCCTGACGGCTTTATACAGGTTCCGAACCCCTCATTATATTCAGGATTATTCTGTGATACCTTTCCATTCTGCGACACTGCTGTGGAAAAAGGCTCACTTGGATATAGATTTTTAAACTGCTTCCAGACCGGATTTATACCCTTGATAAATGCCGCTCCGCTATGACCTCCTCCCCAGACATAACGCACATCTCCCACCAGTGACATTGCCGCGATCATCATATTCTCCCTGGTGGTCAGTCCTATCTCGTAAGGATATACATAAGCATCTGTAAGTTTATCAATATTATCATTCTTAAATAAAGCCTGATCATGTGAAAAAAGAATTCCAAGCGCATTTAACGAACTTGGTTTTGAAATAGATGCCTCTCTTAAAATATTCCTGAACTTTGTCCTGATAACAGGCTTTTCATTCTGTATCTCAACTACATTCTCGTTTGCATCCTTATCCGTAAGTATCTTCTCATATATATCCTTAAATGTATCTATATGGCTCTCAGGCTCTCCGATATAAATAAGTACTGCTTCATCAAAATCAATAGTATTCTGCACCTCATCATTCAATGAATTATAATAAAGGTTATCACTCTGCGTATTAAGTTCGTGTCTTTCATTCGTCAGATCTTTAAGATCAGAGGCGATTGAATAAAGAGCATCCGGAAGATAACGTTCGGAAGGTCTCTTTACTGAGGGATCCGGACAATAGATAAAATCAGCTTTTTTCCATTCAGTAGAAGCAGCAGATATAGTCAGCGGCGCTGCCGCGCTCACACTGGTTTCTTCCCTTAAAATATCAGGTTTTTCGCTGTCATAGACAGGAGCAGCATCAGCCAGTTCAAAGATCATTGAAAGCTGTCTCCTGCTCATATCCATTTCGTCAGAGCAGTCTTCGATGAGCTCCATTATCTGCAGCCTGAGATCTTCCGCCTGATCATAGCTGTTCTCGCTCTGTACATCCAGCTCTGATACAGAAAATGCCTCTTCATTATTTTTCTTTTCTGCCTCAATAACAGGCAATCTGTCTGCAATATCGCAAAGCAGCACTAATGCAGCCAGAAGCACTGCTACCTGTATCAGCCTGCTCTTGTATTTACTTATCAGAATCATCTTTTTCATATTTTCGCCTTAAGCTGCCACACACATGCTTAAGCCTGCTCTCCTAATTTATCCAATAGCAACTTTGCATCTTCAAATCCATCAATATTTGCCCTGATCCAGCTTTCTTCTTTATCCCACCATTTAAGCCGAAGCAGTTTTTCAACAGTTTTCTCATCGAAGCGGTATTTAATCACCCTTGCAGGTACCCCGGCCGCAACAGCATAAGGAGGGATATCCTTTGTAACAACCGCTCCTGCACCGATAACCGCACCATCAGCTATCTTTACTCCATCAAGTATTTTAACATGATTTCCTATCCAGACATCATTTCCAATGCTGATCCTGCCATTATTTTCAGCAAAAGTTTTTTTCTTTGCAAAAGAAAATCCGAATACAGGATCCGGATCGGTAAATGCAGGATGCATTGCCAGTTGTTTTTCAATCGGGTGTCTTCCAACTACTGTTGAAACATTTGCACCTATAGAGCTGTAACGGCCGATATCAGTTTCAGTAATATCACCATCTCTGTTTATATAACTTCCATATCCCATCCGTCCATTAACAAAGGACGTATTGCGCCCGAGAAAATTTCTCCCCTCAAACTCAGCATTCCTTATATATGCACCGCTTTTAAATATACAATTTTTTTTAATTTCTATCTTGAATTTTTTTATTTTAAGAAAGGTCAGCCGGTAAAGATTTCCGGCTGCCTCAGACATTTTTCTCGCAAGAATCCCCATTATACCCTCCGCTGTCCACGCATGCTTCGTTGTATCTTTCTGATGAAATACTTTAAGAAATCCGGAAAATGATCCATCCCAAACTGTCTCATACTGACTGAGATCAATTCCTTCTTCATCTGTTTTTCATCCGGAATCGGAACCCCACGTTCTTTTTTTATGGCTATTGTCTCAAGATATGTATCCTTAAGCTTCAGGCTTGAAACACCACTCTTGGATATCTTCGCGATAAGCACCCCGGTATCCTTAAATTTTTTCCCCTCTTTATAGACATGCAAAAGAAAGTCGTAATCTGCACCTATTTTCCATTTAAGATCAAAAGGAAATTCTCTCAAAAGCTCAGTTTTAGCAAATACGCTCTGATGTGAAAAGGGCATTCGCTTTTCTATCAGTTCAGGACACTTTCTGAAATAATGGAGCTCTCCATATTCTTCCTCGGCTGTGTCTCCAAAAAGAAGATCGGCGCCGGCAATATCTCCTCTGAGAAAGATATCTGAAAATACATGATCTGAAAAATACTGATCTCCTGCATTCATGAATGCTGTCCATTCACCCTCTGCTTCGGATACCGCGATATTCATTGCATCATAAATTCCTCTGTCGCGCGAACTTATCAGCTTGAACTTTATATTTTTTTCTTTAAAAAGCTTTCTGTAACTTTCAGCCTTTTCCTTAGTTCCGTCAGTAGAACCACCGTCCTTGATTATATATTCATAATCAGTGTAGTCCTGTGAAAGAACTGACTCTATTGTATTTCCTATGGAATCGATCTCATTAAAGGAAATGGTTATTATTGTCAGCATTATGATCTTCCCCGTTCCTGATCATCTCAGATTCTCGTAAAGTTTTGTAACAATAGGCTCCCATCTGAAATCATGCCATGTATAATCGGCAATTTCAATAGCTCTTTCTTCCCAGTCAGCCGATGAATTCATAAGCCTTACGAAAGACCCTGAAAGAGCAACGCTGTCATCAGTCGGAACGATATACCCAAATTTACCATCATTATAAATATCTTTACCGGCAGGAACTCCGGTGGTTGTAACCAGAAAGTCTCCGCAGGCAGCGGCTTCAAGAAGAACTATTCCAAAGCTCTCACTCCTTGAGGGAAGCGTAAATATCTTTGCTTTTCTATAGTAATCATTAAGGATTTTTTTATCCGTAATAGATCCCGTGAATATTATCCTGTCCTCGAGATCTCTATGCTTTTTCATAAACTCTTCTATAAAGTGTTCAAATTTTTTATCTACCGGTCCTGCCAGCACAAGTTTCCAGTCATTTCCTGCTGCCGCCCCGGCAAAAGCCTCTAAGAGAACATCAGTAGCCTTAGGATAAGTTCCGATATTTCCTACTGTCAATATAATATTCTCTTTTCCGAATTTTCTCAAAGGCTTCTTCTCATCTGTATAAAAGCCATTCGGAATATAAAGGATTTTCGATCCATACTTATTTCCGAGCCACTCGGCTATTGTAGTTGTTTCGACAGAAACCACATCCGCAAGATTCATTGTAATCCTTTTTATAAATCCTACTGGATTGAGCATAAAAAGTCTCTTATATCCGTTGAGATCCATATCAAGCTTGAGATAACCTTTTCCTCCGGCCTTTTTCCTGAATTTATATATCAAAAGATATATAAAAGAAGAAAGATTCAGATGATATACATTCAAGACGTCGATCTTTGACGCATTCTTCCAGACGAATTTTGCACCCGATATAATTGGAGAAATGGGACCTTTCTTAATAAACATCTGCTTAAGTCCCTTAACTTCGCTATCTATATAAGGATATTCTTTATCATTACGGCAGGATACCACAATTGAATTTACGTCAAAATCCCTGTGAAGAAGATAGGGTATCATTCCCACATCCTTTAGAAGATGTACATTTTTCAAGCGTGTAAAAAGCGTTACAAATACCATTGCCGCCAACCTTTCTTTAATCTATAATAAAAATGTAACTTATTTTTGCAATAGATCAGATAAATGAAAAGAAAAATATGAATACAAGTCTTATTATACTAAATTACAATGATCCTGAACGTACCGCAGACCTTGCCCTTGCTTCAGAGAAGCTTGAAAGCCTTAAACATATCGTTATCGTGGATAACTGCTCATCTGATGATTCCTTTGAGAAATTATCCTCTATCCGTTCAGAAAAGATCCACCTGATAAAGAGCCCTTCAAACGGCGGATACGCCAAAGGCAACAATTTTGGATGTATCTATGCCCTTAAAAATTTCAAAAGCGATATCCTTTTTATTGCAAATCCAGATACTGCCTTTGACAATGACACTGTTTGTGCCATGGCCTCTGTGCTTACCACGCATCCGGAATATGGTGTGTGTGCCCCACTGGTAAGGCAGGGCTATAATGTCTGGAGACTTTCTTCCTTTATCGGGATTATAGAAAGCCTCTTCCTTGTCTGGTTTACCTTGGATAAAAAATTCATCCGCTTTAAATTAGAATCCGACATTAGTCAGGTCATTCCGGTAGGTGTTGTAGAGGGCTCATTTTTTGCACTTTCAGCAGATGCATATAAAAAGGCAAAAGGCTTTGATGAAAGAACTTTTCTCTATGCTGAGGAGATCATCCTCGCTAAAAGGCTCAAAGCCGCGGGTTTCGGAGAATGTGTCCTGAAGGATTTCCGCTATGATCATCTGCATTCTGCAAGCATAAGAAAAGAATATCATTCTTCCAAAGCCAAAGCTTTCCATAATTTCGTAAGAAGCTTTAAGATATATAACAAATATTATCTGCACACAAATAAACTTCAGAATAAAATCTTTGATCTTGCCTGTTCATTAGGCTATATCGAGCGCGTATTTTATGATTTTGTTAAAAACAATCTCAAACGCCGGTAAGCTCCCTTATGGTTTTCACCATATGCTCCCAGGAGAAACGTTCACTGTCGGAGCGTATATTTGCCTTAAAGTCAGTTCCGCTTTCCTTAAGTTTATAAAAACGTCTGACTGCTTCGGCAAGCGCTCCGGGGTTCGCCGGATCAGATAATATTCCGGTCTTTCCATCCGTTACAACTTCTGTCAGACCCCCTACCCTTGTGGCTATCACAGGTTTTTCAAAGCCAAAAGCTATCTGTGCGATCCCGCTCTGGGTTGCATCAATATAGGGAAGTACCACAGCATCAGAGGCTGCAAAATATTTTTCAACCTCTCTGTCGGGTGTATAACCGTCATGTATCTCTATTTTATCCTCTATTCCAAGCT
The DNA here is from genome assembly GCA_024682575.1 of Lachnospiraceae bacterium. Classification (GTDB taxonomy): domain Bacteria; phylum Bacillota; class Clostridia; order Lachnospirales; family Lachnospiraceae; genus NK4A144. The sequence goes on from JAIKZC010000075.1 coordinate 19,661, forward strand.
CATGACTCAAATTGTCATATTCTTCTCTTTTTCCACCGAAATCACCAACTATCAGAAGTTTAATATTCTCCAGTTCCTTCATTGCTCTCATCATGTATTTAAGCCCCTTATATTCTCTCACAAAACCAAAGAATAAAAGAACCTTTTCATCAGAGTTTTTTTTCTCTGCCTGATGGAAATTAAAAGCACTGTAAGTAGGATGCATATTTACCCTGTAGTGCGGTTCAGCTATGATCTCTTTTAGCTCATCTGCTTCCTTTGATGAATGCAGGATATGAAAATCACCTTTTCTAAGGACAAGCTTTGTAAGAAACCTATCCAAAGGAAACCTCTCATGCGGAAAAACATTATGACATATAAAAAGCTTTTTCGCCTTAACTATAGATGACAATATCGTATAGCAGGGCGCAAAATAGGGATGCCACCATTGAATTATGACAAGCTCAGGTTTCATGGCATTTATCCTTTGTGCCGTCCTGATTATATTAAAGGGATTGGCAGTATTCAGCAAGAACTCTGTTCCTTCGAACTTAAAGCTGTCATTTTTATAGTCCCTCTGTTCTTTCTTAAAAAGAATTTTTGGATACTGCATAGAATAAGATATCACCTTGGTATCATATTCTTTAGCTAATGCAGCAGCCATAAGCCCTGTATAGTGTGATATCCCGCCTTTATAGGGATAAACCGGTCCTATTATGACCAGTTTTTTCTTCCGGCTTTTCATGCCTCTTCCTTTCTCCTCAATATATCATATACATCCGGAGTCTCTGAGAATTTAACATATAATTTCTGTTTTGGATGCGGTGCTGAAGGCATATCTCCATGCTCATCACTTCTTATGGATAAAACCTTAACAGCTATATTCCTGTAATCAGGTTTCATAAGCTCGATCGTCTCTCCAACAGAGAATTTATTTTTCTGATGGAGAACAGCCTCACCGGCATCAGTAATCTCCTCTACCGATCCAAGATAGGTATATTCCGTAGAGTAAGTATTATTAGAATATATCTGAGATTCTTTATTAGGTTTTCCAAACCAGAATCCTGTACAGAACTCTCTCGTAGTACACTTCTTTATCTCTTCCATGTACCATGGCATGTTGGCCCTGTATTTTTCTTCTGATTCATAAAAATCATCCATAGCTCTTCTGTAGGTTCTTGCCGTAGCAGCCACATAAAGAGCCGTCTTCATTCTGCCCTCGATCTTAAATGAATCAACACCGGCATCGATAAGTTCAGGTATATGCTCAAGCATGCAGAGGTCTTTAGAATTAAAAATAAAAGTTCCTCTTTCGTTTTCTTCTATAGGAAGGTATTCACCCGGTCTGGATTCCTCTGCCACAGCATATTTCCAACGGCAGGGATGTTTGCATTCACCATGGTTTGCATCATATCCGGTAAAATAATTGGAAAGAAGGCATCTGCCTGAATAGGAAATACACATAGCACCGTGTACAAATGATTCAATTTCCGGATAATCTCCGATCTTTTCCCTGATTTCCTTTACTTCTTTAAGCGAAAGCTCGCGTGCTGAAACCACTCTTGCGGCTCCCATCTTTTTCCAGAATTCATAAGTTCTGTAATTTGTATTGTTTGCCTGCGTACTTACATGAATATCTATCTCCGGACATATTTCTTTTGCAAGACTAAACATTCCGGGATCAGCAACGATCAGGGCGTCCGGTCCTATTTCACGTATTTCCTTAAAATATTTTTCAGCATCCCTGAGGTCATCATTATGTGCAAGGATATTTGCCGTAACATAGACCTTAGTTCCTCTTTTATGTGCAAATTCTATACCTGCGCTCATTTCCTCTGCAGTAAAGTTTTTTGCACCTGCACGAAGACCCATTGTCTCTCCGCCGATATATACTGCATCGGCTCCGTAAACAACCGCTGTTTTCAGTTCTTCAAGTCCCTTTGAGGGAATCAGTAATTCTGCTTTTTTCATATATTTCCTTTACATATCAACTAAATATCCTGGTCAGCCTGTCTTTATCGCTGTTGTAACCCCGTCTCCTATCGGCAGGATCACGGTTGAAAATCTCTCATCATGACTTACATCATAAAGAAATTCCCTCATCCGCTTATGTATAGTTCTGTCCCTTCGTTCAACTGCAAACTTCGACTCAAAAATATCTCCCTCCTGAAGGCAGTTATCTGCGACCAATAACCCTCCTTTATCAAGAAGTCTCACACTTTCCTTTAAGTAATAAGGATATTGGGCTTTTGCGGCATCAATGAATATCATATCATATCCACCTTCAAGTGTCGGCAAAATGTCCTCGGCATTGCCTTCTAAAAGTCTGATCTTAGAAGAATATCCTGAATTTTCTATATTTTCCTTTGCCAAAGGGATTCTTTTATCATAATTTTCAATGGTAGTGATCTTTGTTTTCTCTGAAGAATATTCAGCCATCAGTATCGATGAAAAACCTACCGCTGCACCAATCTCAAGGATTTTCTGCGGCGCATGGGCTGAAATTAAAAATTTTAAGAGTCTCTGCGTCTCTTTTTTAATTATGGGGACACGAGCCTTTCTGGCCTTTTTTTCCAAATCATTTAAAAATGGCGTATTTCCCATATCAAGGGAATTTATATACGCCACACATCTGTCATTTACTATCATATTCAGATTCTTTATTCTTCCTCTTCGTCTTCTTCGTCATCAGCCATTATCTTCATCATTTCCTCAGCCGTCATAGATGTATTCAAAGTGTAGGTTCCACTCTGAAGCTCACCGTGATAGGCTGAAAGCCTTTCCTGATACTTAAAGAGCGATCCATCCCGGATAAGTCCCTTATCTTCTAAGATCTCACCTATTTCCTCGGGATCTGATCCCATAGGTATTGTTACGGTGATATCTATCCCGTCTCCTGAAGATACTGCCGGCTCTGCAAATATCCGGTATCCAAGGCTATAAGCCTTGTTCCCCGCTTTTATCACAAATACAAGAGCGACCACTATCAGAAATATTCTGAAAATTATTGAAAAAAACGAAATTATCATACTTTTCATAAGCTCAATCCGCCTGTTATTCGCTCGAGTACATTCTGAAGCATTTCATTAAATCTCAGCTCCGCCTCCAGATAATCATGTATTTCCGGGATATTATAAGTATCTTCATATTTATCCGCAAATTCCATTTCAGCATCCAGTAGCTGGTCATCCGCTGTTGTCGTCAGTATCCTGTAATGTTCCTTAATAAGCTTCGAGGCTTTGCCTCGAAGCTCAGGATCATCCATAACTATATGCCTCTTTGTCTTATAATTTCTGTACTCTGAAGTTTCCTTGACAGCATCAATAAATTTATCTATGCTGCGATCCAGGTTTTTATCCATTATCTTATACTTCCATGATTATCGGCAATATCATAGGTCTTCTCTTGGTTTTCTTCCAGAGATAATCTGAAAGAGCATCTCTGAGTGTTGACTTGATCTTTCCCCAATCTGTTACACCTTTTTCTCCAAGGTCATCCATAACATCCTGAAGAATCTCTGTTGAGTCCTCAAGTAATGCATCAGATTCTCTTACATATACAAAGCCTCTCGAAACTATGTCCGGTCCGGCAAGTATCTGACCGGTACCACGCTGGAGCGTAAGAACAATGATGACTATTCCGTCCTCAGCGAGATGCTTTCTATCCCTAAGAACTATATTTCCGACATCTCCGACTCCGCTTCCATCTACAAAGATAGCTCCTGTACGCACGTGTTTTGTTGTCTTGCAGGATTCTGAATCAATTTCAACAACATCACCCGAATGCAGCATCAAAATATGATCATTGTCATAACCAAGTTCTTTTGCGATCGAAGCCTGGGCACATCTGTGTCTGTATTCTCCGTGAACCGGAATTGAATACTTTGGCTTAACCAGCGAATATATCAACTTGATCTCTTCCCTGCATGCATGTCCGGAAACATGTGTATCCTGGAAGATTACCGTTGTTCCCTTTTCCTCAAGCTCGTTGATTATTCTCGATACTGCCTTCTCATTTCCCGGTATTGGGCTTGAACTGAATATTATAGTATCATTCGGCTTTATCGTGATCTTCTTATGCATATTCATAGCCATACGGGAAAGTGCTGCCATCGACTCACCCTGGCTTCCTGTAGTTACGATACATACCTTTTCATCCGGATAATTCTTTGCAGTGTCTATATCCACAAGTGTATTTTCCGGTATCTCAAGATATCCCATCTCACTGGCAGTTTCGATTATATTGACCATCGAACGGCCTTCTACGACCACTTTTCTGCCATATTTATATGCAGTATTGATGATCTGTCTTACCCTGTCTACATTCGAAGCAAATGTAGCAATGATTATCCTGCCTCTGGTATGCTCTGCAAAAAGCGCATCAAATACCCTGCCAAGAGTTCTCTCTGATTTTGTAAAACCTTCTCTCTCAGCATTTGTAGAATCGCACATGAGCGCAAGAACGCCCTTCTTTCCGATTTCTCCGAATCTCTGCAGATCAATAGCATCTCCAAAAACAGGTGTATAATCAACCTTAAAGTCTCCTGTATGAACCACGATTCCTGCAGGTGAATATATTGCAAGTGCAGAAGCATCTACTATTGAATGGTTTGTCTTAATAAACTCGATCCTGAAATGACCAAGATTTATCGACTGACCATGCTTAATAACCTTACGTCTCACATTCTTGATAAGTCCATGTTCCTCAAGTTTGCGATCAATAAGTCCGATCGTCAGCTTTGTTGCATAGATCGGTGCATTGACTTCTTTTAATACATAGGGAAGCGCTCCGATATGATCCTCATGTCCGTGTGTGATCACAAAGCCCTTAACTTTCTCTATGTTATCCTTAAGATAAGTTATGTCCGGAATACACAGATCGATTCCAAGCATATCATCCTCTGGAAAAGCCAGTCCACAATCAACAACAATTATGCTGTCCTCATATTCAAAAGCTGTAATATTCAGTCCGATCTGTTCCAGACCTCCCAACGGGATTATTTTCAGCTTTGAACTGGGTTCATTATTCAGTTTTTTCAATTCTATTCCTCCGTATTGTCCTTTTTCTTAACAGTCCCGGCACAATCCGAACAATATCCGTATAACCTCACCTCGTGGTCTACTATCTGAAATCCCGTAGTCTCTGAGACATTCCGTTCAAGTTCTTCCAGTAAATCTTTTTCAAATGGGATAATTTTTCCGCAATTCAGGCAGATCAAATGGTGGTGTCTATGATGCTTTCCGTTTTCTTCATCAGCATCATTTATCTCATATCTGGCACTTCCATCGTCAAGATTTATACGGTCTACAAGTCCTAGCTGTGTAAGGAGCTGGATAGTTCTATAAACAGTGGCTAATCCGATCCCCGGATGAAGCTCACATGTCTTATCAAAAATTTCTTCGGCTGTAAGATGTTCTCCCTCATTTTCCGAAAGAACACGCAAAACTAAGAGCCTCTGTATTGTTATCTTGAGACCCTTTTCCTTAAGCCTTGTTTTCAGTTGTTCCGCTTTCAGCTCATTTAATTCCTTCTCGTTTTCACTCAAATTCTATATCCTCTAATAACTTGCTGAATGCCTCCATTGCTATCGAAAGCTCATTTTCATCACTAACGCCTTCGTAAACAGCTTCTTCCGTATTATCATCATCGGGAATACGTTTTAATATGAGAGCATCTGTATCGCCCTCGTTTTCCTCTGTTACAAGAAGATAATCCGTACCCTTTATAGTTGTCTCTGCAACTACAAAATATTCAATTGCTTCTCCGTCATCTGAAGTAAATGTTAATTTTTCCATATCTCAATCTCTGTTATCTAAAAAATCCTGCAGAATAACCGCTGCCGCAATGGCATCTACCCTTGCTTTTCGCAGTTTTCTGTCTTCAATATCCGCGTCATCCATAATTTCATCAGCTGCTACAGTCGTAAGTCTCTCATCTACCATATGAATGGGCAATCCCGTCCTTCTGACCAGCATATCTGCAAATTCCCTGGCTTTTTCTGAACGTTCTCCCTCGCTTCCATCCATATTGAGCGGAAGACCAACTACTATCTCGCTTACTTTTTCGGAAACTATAATTTCTTCTATCCGCGCAAGAGTCTTTCTCAGTCTCTTTTCTTTATCACGTCTGATTATCTCAGTTCCTCTTGCGATCGTTCCCGTTTCGTCACTAAGTGCAACACCGACTGTCTTTGAGCCGTAATCAAGAGCTATATATTTCATTTATCCCAGCCGTTGCTCCTTATATACTGTTTAAGAAGCTCTTCAACAAGCTCATCACGTTCTACCTTCATTATAAGAGAACGCGCATTATTATGGCTGGTGATATATGTCGGATCACCCGACATGATATAGCCTACTATCTGACTTATAGGATTGTATCCCTTTTCCGTCAGAGCTTCGTAAACCGTTGAAAGAACGACTTTAACACCTGTCTCCGGCTCTGTCTCAACTCTGAACATCTGGGTACTTCCCAAATCCTTTTTGTTTAAATTCATTTTTTTCTCCGTTCACGTACAAAATATTATGTTTTACGTTATCACACGGAATCCGCACTAAATGCGGATTCCTGTAATGAACTGTCAAAAACATATAATTTATAGTCATTTTATATCATATAGAGATATAATTCAAGTTTTTGCTTTTATCACACCTCTGACACGTCTTTACGCGTTCAATCATATACAAAAACACTTTCTGTTTCTCATGATTTCTAAAGAAACAGAAAGTGTCTTAAAGTCGTTATATATTAATCATCAGCCGTGATATTCGCCATCATAGGCAATAAGTGTAAGATCCTCAACTCCTGCAAGAGCCTTGATCTTATCAGCAAAGTCAAGGTGCTTCTCATCTGCATCAACCTGAACTGTGAGTTCGGTAGAACCATTTCTTACAGTCTTTGATTTAACCTTATGCTCAAAGCTCTTCAATTCATCAAGTGCTTTTGTTTCAGCTGCAGCATCTGAAATATGCATTACAAGGATATATGCCTTTGAAGCTGCCTGTCTCTTATTCATTACCATGATAAGGATAAGCATGAAGAGAAGTCCGATAGCTGCAAGAAGGTACATGCTCGCACCGATTGTTATACCAGTCGTTATGGCCCAGAAAATATAAAGTATATCCAGAGGTTCCTTGATTGCGGTCCTGTATCTTACAATGGAAAGGGCACCGACCATACCTAAGGAGATAACGATGTTTGTACTGATCGCAAGTGTTACCATACATGTAAGAACTGTCATACCAACAAGTGTAAGTGCAAATGATCTGCTGTATATAACACCTGTATAATACTTTTTATATACTGCATAAATAAGAAGTCCTACGATCAATGCAAGAGCCATGTCAACTATGATCGTGATAAGTGTGCTAAGGGATATCGACTGTGTGTACATTGCCGACTCAAGGATTGATTTTTTAATCATTGCTTTAACGCTCATTTTCTTTTCTCCATTTCTCAGCTTATTTTGCCAATGCGTATTTATTTCTTCTTATATCATCGCAAAGCGTAAACTTTGACGCTGCTGTGTAAATTAAACTGTCAGGTGATATTATGCTTCTGAAAATATCAGGAAGGTATTCCGTATATTTTACCTCCATTATCAGCTGACTTCCATCCATTACCTCATAAGCAGGGATGCTGCCATCAAAAATATCAAAACTTTCAAATGCGGATCTCACATGCATATCAAATGTGATCCTGACCGTACCCCCATCATAAATATAAGGTATTCTGTCATAATCCACAATAACCTCGGGTCTCAATACATTTGTAACACTCTGCAGGTAAAACTCGTGCAGCAGATCTTCAGGTCTTTGAAGTAAAAATCCGTAGTCTCCTGAAAGAATTTTTTCAAATTCCTCCCTGCTGAGTCTTGCTGAAGTCTTATAAATATAATTGCCCTGTTTTTCCTTACATTCGAGACTTATCACATCATCACTCAGATTGTAGATTCTGATGCGGTATTTCTTTCTTCTGGATGTTCCGGCCATTTTTTCTTCATAAGCACTGTGCCAGATATCGTCAAAATACAGGCTTCTTATGAAATATTCCCCGTCTATCGCATGGCGGTCTATCTCAGCAAAATTCTTCAGTTTTTCTGTTATCAGGTCTTTTTCCCTGTAGGAGATCAGGTATTTGAGTTCATGCCTGAATCTCTTCTTTTTTTCTGCCATAAATCAGCCCTCTTAAAAAACAAACTTTAAAGATTATAAACGAAATTTTAAAAACTTTCAATCTTTGCAGTTTTTTAGAACGTCAGCAATAATTCCATCATACCTTCTTTGGTAAAATTCCCTCAGTTCTTCGACATCCTTGTCAAAGTCTGAAATTTCAAGTCTTCCCGCATAATAGCGCTCATAAGTTTTCTCTATCTGAGGTCTCAATTCTGAAGATATTGAATTAATGTATTCCAAAACATTTTCGTATCCAAATACTTTTTTAGAAATTTTCTCAAAGCGCTCTGCAAAAAGTTTCCGGAAAGATTTATTCTGCATAAGAGCCCTGAGAAGGTAGTTCTTTTCTGCAGCATAGCTAAGACTTTCCATATCAACATTTTCAAGATCCATCGAAGATGAATTTACATCAAAGACGCAGAAGCGCCATTTTCCATCTTCGTATTTGCCGTCCCCGGTTTCTCTCACTCTCCAGAGTCCGACATTCGACCCCGGCCAGTCATCGGTATGAGCTATATATATCTGAGCCGCATAATAGTCCAGAACACTGTCCATATCAAGATAACTGCTGAATTTTTCGTAAGCTTCATCATCAGACAGGTCATTATGGAAAGTGAAGGAATTCATTTCATCATAATATTTTTTATCTCCTTCATTTCCGATCGCTAATTCATCATTCTTGATCATAATGACATTATCGGGATCAACTCCGTATTTTTCAGCAAAATAATCTGCATTGAATCGCTCGTATATCCAATAAGCTCCCCAATATTCTCCATCGAGGAATACCGCTGAAAGTCTGCCATCAAGAACGCTTACGTCTAAATTTTTCAAAAGACGGGCAATGAGAACATCTTTAATCTTTGTTTTATTGTCATCACCACCTGCAAAGAGAGATAATGATCTTTCATTTTCATATCCTTCAAAAAGAGTTTTTTCAAGATATGCATTTCCATAAATATTTCTCGGAAAAAGGTTAAATCCTTTCTGTGCAAACCCGCGGCTCCCGCCGCCCTTTATCCGAAGTCCAAGATTTTCAGTAAATAAAAGCTTATGTTCCTCATCAAAGAATGAAACCGAGGTCTCTCTTTCTGATTCTCTGCCTCTCTGGTGATAATTACCCGGAGTCCACCACCAGATGCCTGATTTGTCGTACTCGTCTTTGTTTTCCGACATTATATAATCATCATATGTCTTTCCTGTGACGTAAATTCCATCAGAGTATGAAAAAAGATCATCAGGATCTGTAACCAGAGAAACCATCGCAATATTCTCATAAGCTTCTTTTTCATCAAAACCGATAAAATAAGTCTTGGTGACCGTCTCACCTTTTGATCCGTCATCCTTAAAGGCAGCAGCCCTGATTATAACTGCCTTATCAACATTTTCTTCCGGCACTGAATAATGTTTTTCAAAATAAGGTGCCGGATCTGTCCTTGCAGAATAAATATTGGGTGAATCAGAAATATCTTCTATCTCGATCGGATCAGTATATTTATATGAAGACATGTCCGGCTCAGTTCCATCCAGAGTATAATAAATACTTCCTCCGTCAGTTCCTGAAAGCTCAAGTTCAAATCCTTCATCATAAAATCCGCTGTCTCTTGAAAATTCAACAGATTCATCTGTTATATCCGCTAAAATTTCTGAAGATGAATTATCCGCTCCAGGTGTAGCAGTCATGCGAGACCATTCTTCAGCCCCATCGGATACTCTGCCCCAGCTTGTATCATATTCAAGCTTTGGGATTTCCTCCTCATCTATGACTGCTCCTCCTGCAGATGTCAGAAACAGATTTTCTCCGTCAGACGACAGATTAAAATCCGCTGTCATCGGATCATCCTTCGAATCCTTATCCGCAAAGATCAGGAGATGTTCATGCGCTTTTATGCTCATCTCCGGAAGCTTCCATCCGGCAGACAGTTTTGCTCCTTTGGATATCCTGTAACCTGTCAGATCGATATCCTTATCCGTAGTATTGTATAATTCTATCCAGTCGGGATATTCTCCGAAATTGTTGGAAATAGTGGAAAAATTTGAACTGCAGACCTCATTTATAACTATTGTCGTGTCTTTTTTCATGGCATCTGCCAGATATAGCATTATCACTATGATAACTGCTGCCAGCAGCAGATACTGCCAGTATTTTCTAATCTGCTTTTTCATTCTTATTAGTATAACATCAGTCTTGAAAAATTCAAGGCTGGTCCCTTTTTGAGTCTTCAGACCTGTGGAAGTCTGAGCTTAAACCGTATTGCTGCCATTCTAAGAATTACTGCTGTGAGCATTCCTGCAAGCATTGCATTGATCTGTCCAAACGGATTCCATGTAAATATGCATACAAGCGCCCCTGCTATGGATGCACATGCATAAATATCATTTTTCATAAATATATAGGGTTTCTGCTGTGCCAGGATATCTCTTATAACCCCTCCTCCGGTTCCTGTGACAGTTCCGACAAAAGTCAGCAGGAATAAGGTTTTATATCCATGGTCTATTGCTGTCTGGATACCGGAAACAGTAAATATCCCCAATCCCAGCGTATCCGTAAGCACCAGGATCCTGTCGTAAACAATATCAAATTTCCCACGCCTTACCAGCTGTTTCTTCCTTATATATGCTATTATAAAAACGACCAACGAACTGCACATGGCGACCAGAGTATATATCGGATCGACAAACATACCGGGCGGTGTGATCCCGAGGACCAGATCTCTTATAACTCCGCCGCCTACCGCGGTCACGACTCCCATTATCACTACTCCTAAAAGATCCATATTCCTGCGGATCCCAAGCATTGCCCCGGAACACGCAAATGCGACCGTTCCAAGCATTTCTATAGAATTAATGATCATATCTGTATATGTCATGGATATTCTCCCAGCTAAAAAAATCAAATCTTTATTATTATACTTTAAAAAAATAATTTTTTATAGCCATTATCTTAGATTTTGACCTAAGAGAGAGTTTATGCTATGATATATCGATTGACAACATCCGGATTTATGAAGTGAGGGATATTTATGCAGTATAATAAATTCACCATCAAAACAACTCCAAAAGCAGAGGACATTCTTAGCGCAGAGCTCGCAGAGATCGGCGTGGACGGTGTCGAGATCGAAGATGCCGGCATTCCTTCCGAAATAGAAGAAAGTGCCATCTTTTACGATGAACTTCCGGAGAATAATATTGACTCGGATACAGCCTATGTAAGCTTCTATCTCGAAGCATCAAAAGATAAAAACGCCATCCTTTCAGAAGTTCATGAACTTATTAAAAGACTTGCAGAATTCACTGATATTGGCGATGGCGGAATAAGTGTCAGCCAGACAGAGGATAAAGACTGGATAAATAACTGGAAAGAATTTTTTCATCAATTCACTATTGAATTTGAAGATGGGAAAAAGGCACATTTTACGCCTTCCTGGGAAAAATCTGACAGCAATGAAAACTTCGACTGGGCAATAAACATCGACCCCGGAACAGCTTTCGGAACCGGAGCGCATCATACAACAAGACTTTGTATAAAAGCTCTGGAAAAATACGTAAAGAAAGGTGACACTCTTTTAGATATTGGTACAGGAAGCGGTATCCTTTCTCTTATGGCTTTTAAGTTCGGCGCATCAAGAGCAATCGGAACAGACCTCGACGAGGGAGCAAAATCTGCTGTATGGGATAATTTTAATGCCAATGGTCTTTCCAATGCCAATTTTGAGCTGATCCTTGGAAATATTTTAGATGATGCCACCGTTCAGAAGCATGTAGGTGACTCCTATGACATAGTTGCCGCAAATATCCTTCCGGACGTTTTAGAGCCTTTAACGCCTATGGTTCCGTCGCTTCTTAAAAACGGCGGTTATTATATAACCTCCGGTATCATAGACGATAAAGCCGACTATGTCCGTTCTTTTATCGAAAAAAGCGGTTTGGTCATCCTTGAACGTCATGATGACGGCGAATGGGTTTCTTTCGTAGCACAAAAACAGTAATTTTTTATATCCATAATTTTTAAGGTGTGATATATGTATCATTTTTTTGCAGAGCCTTCAAATATTTCAGATAATGATATTTATATAGAAGGAAATGATTATAACCATATAAAAAACGTTCTTCGTATGAAGGTAGGTGAGGTCATATCCATAGGTGATGGAATATCGGATAAGGAATACCGCTGCCACATAGAGGATTTTACTGAAAATGCTGTTCATTGCCGCCTTGATTTTATAAAAGAATCCGGCGTTGAACTTCCCGTAAAGGTCACTCTTTATCAGGGGCTTCCAAAATCAGATAAAATGGAGCTCATCATACAGAAATGCGTAGAACTCGGAGTTGCAAGGATCGTTCCGGTGGAATGCTCACGCTCGGTAGTGCGTCTGGACGCAAAAAAAGCCGCATCTAAGGTAAAACGCTGGCAGGGAATTTCCGAAGCCGCTGCCAAACAGAGCAGACGTGCATTTATTCCAGAAGTTGCAAGTCCTATAAAGTTCTCCGATGCCCTAAAGGAAGCGGCCGAAACTGATATAAAGCTTATTCCCTATGAGCTTGCTGAAAATTTTGACTCGACCAGGGAGATAATATCCAAAATAAAAGAAGGTCAGTCCGTAAGCATTTTTATCGGACCTGAAGGCGGATTCAGTGAGGATGAAATAGCCGCATCCTTAGAGAAGGGTTTTAATTCCATCACTCTCGGAAGAAGGATACTCAGAACCGAAACCGCTGCTTTAGTGGTTCTCTCATGGCTTATATATTTGTTTGAATAAGGAAGAATAATGGAAATATATCTTGATAACTCAGCTACCACTCGTTTAAGCGAGGGAGCTCTTGAATTAATGACAAAAATCTTCATGGAAGATTACGGCAATACCTCAAGCCTTCATAAAAAAGGCTTTGATGCTGAAAAGCATATCCGCTCTGCAAAAGATAATTTTGCAAAGATCCTAAAATGCTCAAAAAATGAAATATTTTTTACTTCAGGCGGAACAGAAAGCAATAATACCGCAATTATCGGAACTGCACTTCACTACGGAAGCCGTGGCCATCATATGATCACAACTGCTGTAGAGCATGCAGCCGTATCAGCACCTATGAAATTCCTCAAATCAAGGGGTTGGGATATAGACTTTTTAAGCGTAGACGAAACCGGAAGGATCGATCTTTCAGAGCTCGATAGTCTTTTAAGGGACGATACAGTCCTTGTCTCGATCATGCATGTAAATAACGAGATAGGAACTGTCGAGCCCATAGAAGAAGCCGGTAAGCTCATACATGAAAAATGCCCCAACTGCCTTTTCCATGTTGACGATATACAGGGATTCGGAAAGATTGCCCTGAATCCTAAAAAGCTTCATATAGACCTGCTTTCTGCAAGTTCTCATAAACTCCATGGTCCAAAAGGTGTAGGACTTCTTTTTATTGATGAACGTGCACATATATCTCCTATTATTTTAGGCGGCGGACATCAGAACGGCATGCGTTCAGGCACAGAGAATGTTCCCGGAGTTGCAGGTTTTTCCTATGCAGCTGCAGAGGTTTACAAGGATATTGATAAAAACTATGAGCGTATTGAAGCTCTAAGAGCTGATTTTATCAGCAAAATATCGGATATCCCGGATATCACGGTAAACGGATCTGCCGAGCATCATTCGCCTTACATCCTTTCTTTAACAGTAAAAGATGTTAGGGCTGAAGTTTTCCTTCACGCTCTTGAAGATAAGGAAATTTATGTATCGGCAGGATCAGCCTGTTCTTCCAACCATCCGGCAGTATCAGCTACATTAAAGGCTATAAATGTGCCAGCTTATGCACTTGATTCGACAGTCAGATTAAGTTTCAGCAACAATACCAGTCAGGAAGAGCTGGATACCGTATCCGATGTATTGCATTCGATCATTCCGATGCTCCGTAAATTCACAAGAAAATAATGAGGTAATATTTATGTTTCAGGCATTTTTATTAAAATACGCCGAAGTGGGCGTTAAAGGCAAAAACCGTTATGTTTTCGAAGATGCTCTCGTAAGCCATGTTAAAAAGCATTTAAGAAAAGTCGAAGGAAGCTTCAAGGTTTCAAAGATCAATGGACGAATCTTTGTCGAAGGAAATGATTTTGATTTTGACGAGACAATCGATGCCCTCAAGCACGTTTTCGGCATTATCGGCATCAGTCCCGTACAGGTTCTTGAGAGCCGCGAAAAAGACGACATCTTAAAAACAGTAGTTGCTTTTATAGATGAAAATTACGATAAAAAGAATTTTTCATTCAAGGTCGATACCAGAAGGGCAGATAAGCATTATCCTATTACATCTCCCGAAATGGACGCTGCTGTCGGTGAGGCAGTACTTAACGCATTCCCGGATGTCCACGTTGATGTTCATAAACCGGATGAGCTTATCCATGTTGAAATACGTGAAAAAATATACATCTATTCAAAGACAATAAAAGGTGCCGGCGGACTTCCCCTCGGAACCAATGGAAGAGCTCTTCTGCTCCTTTCCGGCGGAATCGACTCACCCGTTGCCGGATATATGGTTTCAAGACGTGGTGTAGAACTTGATGCGGTTTACTTTAATGCACCGCCTTACACTTCAGACCGTGCAAAACAGAAGGTTATAGATCTGGCAAGAACAGTATCCAAGTGGACCGGTCCGATCCACCTTCATATTATAAACTTTACCGATATCCAGCTTTATATCTATGAAAAATGTCCTCACGATGAGCTTACTATCATCATGAGAAGATATATGATGCGTATTGCTGAACATATTGCCAGACAGAATGACCTTTTAGGTCTTATCACTGGCGAATCGATCGGTCAGGTGGCAAGTCAGACCATGAAGAGTCTTTACTGCACAGATGATGCTACTACTCTTCCGGTCTACAGACCTCTTATAGGTTTTGATAAGCAGGATATTATCGATATATCCGAAAACCTCGGAACTTACGAGACTTCCATACTTCCTTATGAAGACTGCTGTACTATCTTTGTTGCAAAGCATCCCGTAACAAAGCCGAATCTCAATATTATAAAGGCATCCGAGCAGAACCTTAGTGAGAAAATTGATGAACTCTTTAAAACTGCTATAGATACAGATGAGGTAATTTTAATTGAAGACGGGGACGTTGAAACCAAATAAACGAGCTGTTTTCCTTTTTTCATTCCTGCTGGGGATCATACTTTTTACTGCTATTTACGGTATAAGGGTAATTGACCCTCAATATGATCTCTGGATCTTTGACATAAAAGATCCGGATATCAAGCAGCACTATATCGGCTGGTGTCATTTCAGAAACAGTGACTGGAGTTTTCCTTTAGGGCTTATGAATTCACTGTCATGGCCCTTTTCTATTTCTGTCCTTTATACAGACTCCATCCCTCTTTTTGCAGTGATATTCAAGCTTTTCAGAAATATTCTTCCGGAAACCTTCCAATATCTTGGACTTTTTGGAATGATCTCAATGGGTCTTACCGGTGGATTTGCAGGTCTTATTCTGCATAAACTTCTAAGAGAGCCTTACCATGCTATTATTGGTTCGGCTTTTTTCAGTGTTATTCCACATCTGCTGCAGAGAATGTTTTTTCATACCACTCTTACGGCACAATGGCTCATACTTTTGCCGCTGCTCATATGGTTTTCTGACAGTTGGCGATGGAAATTGAGAAAAAGACTTGCAGCATGGACGATAAGCTCTTTTCTGGCAATTACCATTCATCCCTATCTCTGGATGATGGTCTTTATAATCTGGTTCTTTTCGGAGCTGGAGACATTTTACAGGAATAAAGAGCTGCCCTCTTCAATTATAATCGGTCTTTCATATACGGTCATAGGGATCTTCGGTCTATTTATCGAGGGAGGTTTCTATGGAAATGTTTCCACCGTATATTATGCCGGCGGATTTGAAAGCAATTTAAATTCACTTTTTAATCCGATGGGAATTGGCCTCGTACTTCCGGATCTTGATCTGGTCGGAGAATTTCAATATGAAGGCTTTGGATACCTTGGTCTTGGGATAATTATAATGTTTATTATCAGCCTTGCAGCGCTGCTAGTACATCTGATCAGAGATAAAAGAAAGAGTTCTCTGGGAAAGCTTATAAATTCTCATCCGAGACGTTTTCTGCTATTTCTTATGGCTTTGGTCTTTGCCCTGTTTTCGGTATATCCGACAGTTTCCTTTGGAACTGATATTCTTTTTACATTTCCAAGGATCAAACTGATCGATGAATTTTTCGGTATATTCCGATCCACAGGACGTTTTATCTGGCCTTTGACATTTTTAATCGCTTTAACGGCATTTGTATTTTTAAGGAGATATACTAACAGAATTATAAGTCTTATCGTCCTTAGCGTCTGCCTTTTAGTTCAGTTTTACGATCTTTCCGGCACTTTTGCCCAGACCCGGGAGGATATTGTCAGAGAACACAAAAAACACAGTTGTGATCTGGATTCTCCGGAGCTTTTAGCGGTGCTTGATAATTATGAGCATTTGGTGATGTTTTATGACAATAATATAGACCTGAATAAATATGCTTTTTTTGCATATGAACACGGACTGACCATTAACCGTTTTTATTTTTCAAGAAATATAGACTCTTTAGTTGATGAAAAGCTCGCCGAGTACACAAAAGAGCTTGAAGATGGGGAACCCGAGGATGACTGCATCTATATTTTTGATCCGGCCTATCCTGATTTCTATATGCCCTATGACCTGCATATCTATGATCTGACGGGCACTATAATAGGTGTTAAGGATACGATTCCCGGTTTAGAGGAAATAAACTAAAAAATCCGGCGCTTCTTAAACGAAGCCGCCGGATACGTTTGCAAAAAAAGGGCCGATGTCTGCATTGATGCAAAACATCTGCCCCCTCAATAACCAATACCCCTATCCGTTTTATACCATATACGGATTTAAGATCTTCAATACTTCTTCAACATTTTCCTCAGCGTGAATGTTAAGATCGATTGGCTTTGAAAGATCAAGGCTGAAGATACCCATTATTGACTTAGCATCGATAACGTATCTTCCCGACACAAGATCAAAATCGTAATCAAATTTTGTGATGTCGTTAACGAATGACTTTACCTTGTCTATAGAATTCAGTGAAATTTTTACTGTCTTCATAAATGACCTCCTTAATTTGTGTTTACTATAATATCTTACTTTTGGAGAATACAAAAGTCAATATCAAACCCGCTAAATTTTGGTTAACTTTTTGGTTAGAATTCACAGAATAACTGAGTATTCAGCATTTTTAATTTTTTATTTTATAAGGAGAAATTTTGAAAACTGCAGCATTACACAATCTTGGATGTAAAGTAAACGCTTATGAAATGGACATTATGCAAAAAGCCCTCTCTGAGGATGGCTATAAAATAGTCCCTTTCGATGAAAAAGCCGATATCTATGTTATAAATACCTGTTCTGTCACAAATATTGCAGACAGAAAATCCAGGCAGATGTTACACAAAGCAAGGCAGAAAAACCCGAATGCGATTGTTATAGCAGCCGGCTGCTATGTTAATACAAGGCAGAAAGAAGACGTCCTGAACGAAGGCGTTGATATCGTTATTGGTAATAAGGAAAAAGCTGAAATTGCAACAATAACCGATAAATATATATCTGATCATCCGGATATCAACAATTATGATTCCATTGAAGACTTTTCAGAAAATGAGTCTTCACCGATCAAAAAAAGACATTCTGAAATTGAAGGAAACCACACAAGAGCCTTCATAAAGATTCAGGATGGATGTGAAATGTACTGCTCCTACTGTATCATCCCCTATGCCCGCGAAGAAATCCGCAGCAGAGATGAAAAAGAAGCCTTGGATGAAATCGAATCACTATCACATGAGGGCTATAGTGAATTTGTAATTACCGGAATTCATCTTTCTTCATACGGGATCGATCGTCTTCCCTCCCCTTCATCCTCTGAAAGACATATGAATTTTGCAGAATTCATCAGTGAATATCACTCCGGAAGGCTTAAGGCACCACTTATTGATTTCTTAAAGAAAACTGCAGAAATAGAAGGTGTTAAAAGAATACGCTTAGGCTCACTTGAGCCCCGCATTGTGACTGAGGATTTTGCCAGAGAGCTCTCTGCTATTCCAAAGATCTGTCCTCATTTCCATCTTTCACTTCAGAGCGGTTCTGACACTGTACTGAAGCGAATGAACAGGCACTACAGCTTAGCGGAATATTCTCAGGGAGTAGATATTTTAAGAAAATACTTTGATCATCCTGCCATCACAACTGATATTATCGTTGGTTTCCCGGCTGAGACAGATGAAGAATTTGATGAGACCGTCAGATTCGTTGAAGATATCAATTTCTACGAAACTCATATCTTCAAATACTCAAGAAGACATGGTACTCCTGCCGACAGAATGTCCGGCCAGCTTACAGATGCCGAAAAGCACAAAAGAAGTCTCGTACTGCAGGATCTTAATTCAAAACATAAGTCTGAATTTATGGATAATGCCATAGGCCGTGAAGTCGAGGTTCTCTTCGAAGAGGACTCCTCAGGCTACAGTAAGGAATACATACGAGTTTGCAGTCCTGACAAGGCCTATGCCCCCGGCACCATCGTAAAGGGTGTCATCTCCGGCAGATACGACGATGAACAGATGCTCTTTCGCGAAACCCTATAATTTTTCGCTTATCGCCTGTTGCATTGTTCGGTTGTATCCTGTTACACCGTTCGGTTGTCTCTTGTTACGCCGTTCGGTTGTATCCTGTTGCGTTGTTCGGTTGTCTCTTGTTACGCCGTTCGCCTCAAAGTACCTACGAGGAACGCTCTCGCTTTGGGCTCCGACGCAGCAGTACATAATGCCGCAAAATACGCGGCATAAGTGCTGGCGTCTCGCACAATCCTCTTTAGGAACATTCGAGGTTCGCAGCTTAAGCTGACATCATTATTTTTCAATGAAATTGGACGTTAATGAAAGCGTGAGTTGCGAGGACTATCTGTTTCCAAAAGAGGGGTCATGAAAAACGCCGGTCCTTGTTCCGCGTATTTTGCGGAACTAGTACCGCTGCGATTTTTCTTTTGCAGCGAAAGCGTCCCTCGTTGGAAACATATAAGCCGAACAACGCAACAGGTGAAATCCTAAAAAACAAAAACCTATGATTTCTTAAATTACCGATCTATATAGCGAAAAGATAAGTTTTTAAGGAAATTATCCGATATATACTTTTAGATGATACTATCAGCTTTTTGAAAAAAGAGAGGATCTTTGAATGAAACGTATTGACAGATTTCCAACGAGAAAAATAGCAGATATAGAATATGGAAGAGGAAGTGTTTTGCCGTTTGGCGCAAGTCTTGCAGAGGATGCAATAAATTTCAGTGTTTATTCTAAAGAGGCAAGTTCATGCTCGCTTTTACTTTATCATAATGCTGAGAAAAAACCTTTTATTGAAATCCCGTTTCCTGAGGAATTTAAAGTTGGAAATGTTTACACGATGATGGTCTTTGGTCTGAATTTTGAGGAAATTGAATACGGCTATCGTATGGATGGAGTTTACGATCCGCAAAAGGGTCTTTATTTTGATAAAAAAATCCCGCTCCTTGATCCTTATGCAAAATCTGTCGGGGGCAGATCTGTATGGGGAGAAAGAACTTATTCCAAATATAAATTTAAGTATAGAAGCAGAATTATTATGGAGGACTTTGACTGGGATGGAGACAGATTTCCGAATATCCCGCTGAAGGATCTCTGCATTTATGAGATGCATGTCAGGGGTTTTACAAAAGATGATTCGAGTGATGTTAAAAATAAGGGCAGCTTTGCGGGATTGAGGGAAAAGATCCCGTACTTAAAAGAGCTTGGAATAAATTGTGTTGAGTTATTGCCAATTTTTGAGTTTGATGAGCTTGATAACAGCAGGGAATATAATGGCAAAAGACTCTATAATTACTGGGGCTATTCAACTGTAAACTTCTTTTCACCGAAGGCAGGATATGCTTCCACCGGAAATATCGGAATGGAGGCTGATGAGCTGAAAAATCTGATAAAGAGTCTGCACAAAAACGGGATCGAAGTTATTCTTGATGTGGTATTTAATCATACGGCAGAGGGAAATGAAAACGGACCCACGATATCTTATCGCGGGATAGATAACAGAACTTATTATCTTTTGACTGAAGATGGATCCTACTATAATTTCAGTGGATGCGGAAATACCATGAACTGTAATAATGCGGTGGTAAGAGGCTGCATACTGGACTGCCTTCGCTACTGGGTTGAGGCGTTTCATAT
>JAIKZC010000081.1 GCA_024682575.1 Lachnospiraceae bacterium
GTATGAAACACGAGATCATTATTCCTTTTAGATAGATTTTTCTGTATTTTTCATTCCCTCTTAAGATAATAAATAAAAGAAAAACTGCCACCATAAGTATATAGTTATTTAAGCTTCGTGATTTCCATTCAGGATAATCATTCAGAAATACTGTTATCAATTCTGTTATGGTCATGGTAATGAGAACCAGCCCGATCAATATTTCTTTAGAATTCCATAAGTTTATATCAGACAACCCTCTTTTTTCAGCAAGTCCCAGAAAAAGCATCAAAAGGAGGAACCAGGAGAAAACGGTTATACCATGAAAAGTTAAAGCTTGAAAAGTTGAAAAAAGACCACTTATAAATATAAGTATTTCATAATGATCATATTTATTTGCAAATATATCCTTCAATATAAGTCCATCCTTTATAAAGTCTTATTTTTGTTAGTAAATTATAACACATAAGAAAATGAAAAGCATTAGTGATGAATTTTGGAGGAGCTCAGCTTGCAGAGGTATAGGTAATCATGGTTAATTTCAAAAAGGATATTTATTATATCCTAAGTAATGAAAAAAGAATTACGGAGGATGTATACAAATGGAAAATCAGAAAAAGCTCTTTGGCTATGCGAGGATCTTATCACCGGATCAGAATGATGAGCGACAGATAATATCGCTGAAAGAAATGGGAGTTCCGGAAAAGAATATTTATTTAGACAAATTGTCGGGAAAAAATTTTGAAAGGCCTCAGTATAAGAAACTCTTGCGAAAACTTAATAAAGACAGCGTTCTATATATAAAATCCATTGATCGTTTAGGACGAAGCTATCGGGATCTAAGTGATCAATGGAGAATCATAACAAAGGAAAAAGGCGCTGACATAGTCATAATCGATATGCCAATCCTGGATACGAGAAAAGAGAAAAATCTCCTGGGAACATTTATCAGCGATCTTATCCTCTCACTATTATCATATGTAGCTGAAAGCGAATATAAAATGATCCATCAGCGCCAGGCAGAAGGAATTGCTGCGGCAAAGGCAAGAGGACAAAAGTTTGGAAGGCCGAAAAAACCATTGCCGGAAAATTTCCATGAAATTTGTAAAAAATGGAAAAGAGGGGAAATAGGAATAGATGAGGCAGTTAAAGAAACTGGAATGCCGGTAAGTACTTTTAAGTATAAGGCGGGGATATATCTAGAATAGTTTTGAATCTGAGTACACCTTGGGATAATAAGGTGTATTTTTTCTTTTCAGAATTTTCGCAAAATTCTGATTTATATTATATCCCCCTCATTTTTCAAATGCCAGTGATTATAGCTATTTAATCTATCTTTGACATATTCTGTCTATGTAAAATTTCCTTAAACAAAAATGTACACTTTTTGATTTAGTGAATAAAAGAATTGAAGGGAAAGAGTGGAGAGTATGACAGTTGGTCTTTGTTTGCTGACTTGGAATGAATTAGAGGGATGTAAGCATGATTTGCCATTGATAGATAAATCTCAGTTTGAGCAGATATATTGTATTGATGGGGGCAGTACAGATGGAACTGTAGAATATTTACAAGAACAAGGCGTTGAGGTATACCAACAACAAAAACCTGGACTTAATCAGGCATGCATACAAAGGATTATCAAGTTTCTATCCCTGAAAAGCTTAGGAAGTTATCAGAGAATATCTTCCTGTTTGTATTATGCGTATATTTTGCATTTATATCTTTGGAAGTAACGACATTAAAAATTGAGTATCCATTCAATATGTATACGTTTATGTTGTTGCCAATGGGAGCTGGTGTACTGTTGCAGTGGATTACTCATATTAAGGATATAAGACGTGTGCTGATAGGTGCAGTTATTCTGGTGCTTTACGGTATGCTATATATTTTCAATAGAAATGAAAACTCTGGCTATGGTCATATGGTTTTGATAGGTCTTATGACAGCAGGTTGTATAGGTATTGATTACAAAAGAGTATTGAAGCTATGGATAAAGGTGATAGCGTTTATATTGCTTATCACCTCCTTTTTAGCCTCTTTTGGAGCTATAGATAACTATGTTTATTATTCTGGCGGTATCAGACTGAAGCTACGCGGTTCGTTGGGGATAGTA
>JAIKZC010000110.1 GCA_024682575.1 Lachnospiraceae bacterium
CAGATGCTTGCACAGTACATCCTCGGTGATTCATCAAAATACGAAATAACCCAGGTTGATTCCAGCACGCGTGAATCCGTTCTCCAGAGCGGTCAGGTTGACGCTGTATTTGCAACATATTCCATCACCGATGAGAGAAAGAAACTTATCTCCTTCGCCGGTCCTTACTATGTTTCAAAGCAGGCCATCCTCGTTAAATCAGACAACAGCGATATCACAGGTGTTGAGAGCCTTGCAGGAAAGACTGTTGCTACACAGTCCGGTTCCACAGGTCCCGATATCCTTGCTGAGTACGCACCAGAGGCTGTAGTCCAGGAATTCGCTACCGACATCGAAGCTCGTACAGCTCTTGATCAGGGCAGAGTAGATGCTTACGTAACAGACTATACACTCAACTTAAGCTCAATGGTAAAGAACCCCGGAAGCTATACACTTGCAGGCGAGAGCTTCGGTCCCGAGGATAACTACGGTATCGGACTTCCTCTTGATTCTGACGGTGTTGAATTCGTAAACGAGTTTCTTAAGAAGATCGAAGAAGACGGCAGCTGGGAGAAATTGTGGAAAGTATGCCTTGGCGACCGTACAGGTATCGACACAGTTCCCGCAGCACCTGCAGTAGGAGAATAATATGAGTATTGCAGAGCTTCTGAACCAATATGGGGATAAATACCTGCTTGCAGTAATGACCACCTGGAAGCTTACTGCAATCTCTTTTCTGGCAGCGTTTATTCTGGGAATTGCTATAACTGTCATGAGGATCAGTCCCGTAAAGCCCTTAAGGGCTTTCGGGGAATTCTTTGTACAGATCTTCCGCAACATTCCCGGAGTATCGCTGCTGATACTCCTTGTATATGCACTCCCCTATCTGAATATCGTACTTCCTTATTTTAATTGTGTAGTGATCGCAACCACCCTGATCCCTGCAGCCTTCTGTTCAGAATATCTGATGTCCGGCATAAATATGATAGACATCGGTCAGATAGAAGCTTCAAGGGCTCTGGGCTTTTCTTTTATGCAGATAGTAAGTCTGGTTGTAGTTCCACAGGCATTAAGATCTAGTGTCCTTTCACTCACGAATCTTTTAGTCGCAACAATGCTCACTACCGCTCTCGCATCCCAGGTACCCTTAAATCCAATGGATCTGACAGGACTTGTTGCCTACATTAATACCCATTCTGTTGGCGGTATCACACCCTTTATCATTTCAGCGTTTTTCTACTGCTTAAGCGCCGTTCTGATAGGAACAGTCGGAAATTATATAGATAAAAAAGTGAGGATCAGGCGATGAGTTCATCAAAAATTTCAGTTAAAGATGCGCTTTACGAAGCACCGGGCCCCAAGACAAGAAAAATCATCAATATCAGCACAGGGCTCTCCCTTGCTGCGATCGCGGCTCTTTTATACATCATAATAAAACAGTTCATAATAACAGGACAGCTTGACGCAAAATACTGGTCATTCTTTACGAGGATCACTACCTGGCGCTTCCTTGGAGCCGGTCTCTTAGGAACCTTTGAAGCTGCCATTATATCAGGAATAATGGCCATGGCGGCAGGATTTTTTATCATGCTCTGCCGTATAAGCAAATTAAAGCCTCTTAATTACTTTGCAAGAGCCTATACCGAATTTACACGAGGTGTACCAACACTTCTTTTCATTTACTTTTTCTTCCTCGCTGTTCCGCAGTTCGGCTTAAAGCTTGCAGCGATATGGAAAATAACCATTCCCGTTGCCATATCTGCCAGCGGTGTAGTGGCTGAAGTACTCCGTACAGGTGTTAACGCAGTTCCCAAGGGACAACGTGAAGCTGCATTATCACTTGGAATGTCCGATTCATTAATATTTTTCAAAATTATTTTTCCTCAGGCAATACGATATGTGATTCCTTCTCTTATCGCAGAATTAGTAATTGTTGTTAAAGACACAACCTATGCTTATGTGATCAATTTTCCCGATCTCATGCAAAATGCAAAAGTGCTCATTTCCAACTATGATGCGATGCTTTCTGTATATCTGGTAGTTGCGATCATATATATCCTTATAAATTATTTCTTAAATAAACTTGCACAGTACTTCAATAAGAAATCTATGGCTTCTGTAAATATATAAATAGGAGATTTTGAATAAATGAGTGAAAATAAAGCTGTAATAGAACTCAGGCATGTAGACAAGCATTTTGGAAATCTGCATGTGTTAAAAGATATAAATCTGTCTGTAGGCAAGGGTGAGGTTGTTGTTATAATCGGACCTTCCGGTTCCGGCAAGTCAACTCTCTGCCGGACAATAAACAGACTTGAAATTATTGATTCCGGCGATATAATGATTGATGGCGAAAAACTTCCGGAAGAAGGTAAGAATCTTGCCCGACTCAGAGCCGAGGTAGGAATGGTATTTCAGTCCTTCAATCTTTTTGCCCATAAAACAATCCTTGAAAATGTAACAATAGCCCCTATAAATGTGCTCCATAAGCCAAAGGCCGAAGCAAAAGCTGAAGCCATGGAGCTCTTAAAAAGAGTTGGTGTTGACTCCCAGGCCTCAAAAATGCCTAGTCAGCTCTCCGGCGGACAGCAACAGCGAGTAGCTATTGCACGTTCTCTCGCAATGCATCCCAAGGCGATCCTTTTTGATGAACCGACTTCTGCTCTCGATCCCGAGATGATCAATGAAGTTCTCGACGTCATGACAGAGCTCGCTTCGTCCGGAATGACGATGGTAGTCGTTACTCACGAGATGAATTTTGCAAAAAAAGTGGCTAACCGCATTATATTCATGGATGCAGGTCAAATTCTTGAAGAAGCTGCCCCGGAAGAATTTTTCAATAACCCGAAAACAGACAGAGCAAAAGAATTTTTAAGTTCAATAAAAGGACATTAATAAGATCAGCCATGAAGAAAATAGGAATTATCGGAAGCAGAGTTTATAAACGACACCACAACTATTATGATGCCGTAACAGCAACAGGCGGCGAGCCCATAGATTTATTTCTGGGATATTGTAAAAACGGACTTGATGGGATCGACGGGATCATTATTCCCGGCGGAGACGATATAAATCCCCGTCTTTACAACGAGCCAAATACAAAAAGCTATAACATCGATGACAATCTCGATAATCTCGAAATGAAGATAATCAAGGATGCCGTTGAAAGAAAAATCCCCATGCTTGGCAGCTGCCGAGGTCATCAGATACTGAATGTTTTCTTTGGCGGAAGCCTTATCCAGAATGTTCAGAATCTTGATATCCACAAGGCTGTAGGTCAGAATGACAGGGCACATATGACAAAGGTGGATAAAAATTCTTTTCTTTATGAAATATACAAAGACGAGAAAATCTCCGTCAACAGCGCCCATCATCAGGCGGTAAAGGTTCTGGGCAAAGGTTTCAGAGCTGTACAATACAGCGAAGACGGACTTATAGAGGCCAGTGAACACGAAAGTCTTCCGATTTATTCCGTGCAGTGGCATCCCGAGAGAATGGCTCTCGCCTGCAGAAGGGATGATACTGTAGATGGACTTGAAATTTTTAAATTCTTTATAAAAAAGCTTCACACCTGATCCAATCGGGTGTGAAGCTTTTTATTAGCCATTCCATCTGAAGCTTACCATTGTCGTATC
>JAIKZC010000133.1 GCA_024682575.1 Lachnospiraceae bacterium
ATAACCGAAAATCCGCCTTCGGGAGCAAAAGCAGAGCCCGGAGATGCTGTGATCGTTACAGGCGATATAGGACGCCACGGTGCAACCATATTGCTGAGTCGCGATGACTATGGAATAGAGGCTGACATAGAGAGCGACTGCGCACCTCTTTGGAAGAGTGTTGAGGCTGCTATCAATGCAGTCGGAGATGTCCATGTGATAAGGGACGCAACGAGAGGCGGAGTAGGAACAGTCCTCTATGAAATTACCAGAGAAAGCTCCGTAGGAGTAAGATTAGAGGCAGCGGAGATCCCCGTGGCAGAACCGGTAAAGGGCGTTTGCTCGATGCTTGGCCTCGAGCCTTTATATCTTGCCTGCGAAGGTACGATGGTAATGATAGTACCGGAGGAAAAGGCAGATGACCTTATTAAGGCAATTTCTGCATTTCCGGAGACACATGGTGCTAAAAGAATCGGAACGATAACAGCTGAGCACAGCGGAATCGTAAGAGTGAGCACCGAGATCGGAACCGAGACAGTACTGCCGGAGCCCGGACATGAGCTCCTGCCAAGGATATGTTAGAGTATAACCCGCCGGTACACGGCACATGGAATATAGTCCATATAGGAATGCAGGTTCCCGAGAGCCATCAGATTTATGTCTGCGCTATAAACTGCATGAGAGGTGTAGTCATGACGGCTCTCGAAATGGGAGCGGAAGACCGCTTCAGCTGCGTAACATTTGATGAAGAGGATCTTTTTAAGGACAATCTCGAAACCGTAACCATCGAGGGAACCGCTGAAGTAATCGAGGGTCTTGAGAAAAGACCAAGAACGATAATGCTTTTTACAGTCTGTACGCATGCCTTTCTCGGAACGGATCTGGGAAGAGTCTACAAAGAGCTTGAAAGGCGCTTTCCCGACATAGATTTCTGTCGCTGCTATATGGATCCGATAATGCAGAAAAACGGCCCTTCGCCGGAAATGAAGCTTAGGTATGCCATGTTTGCAAATATCAGAGAGCTTCCGGTCAGAAAAAAGACTGCCGCAGTACTTGGTATTGACATGAAAATGACATCGGAAAACAGCGATATTGCGGCTCTTTTAACTGAAAACGGCTGGGAGTTAAAACAGCTTTCGGATTGCAGGGATTATGACGAATTTCTAAATCTCGGAGAAACAGAGCTTTTTATATCATCTTTACCGGCGGGTAAAGATGCCGTCAGAAGAAGTGCAAAACGGCTTGGACGTGATCATATTTATATGCCCATGAGTTTTGATCCGGACGATATAGATGCTTCAATGACAGAGCTTTCAAAACTTATGGGAATATCATATGATCCGAGAAAACTTAAGGAAGAGGCAAAAAATGCGCTTGAGAATCTTCGGGATCTTATAGGAGATAAGGTCATTGCGATAGACTACAGCGCCTGTCCGCAGATTTTTTCACTTGCGGAGATGCTTTTAGATAATGGCTTTAACTTAAAATATATTTATGCGGATTCCGTAATGTCTGAGGAAAAAGAGATCGCTGAAAAAATAGAGGCAGACGGAAGGGCAGAAATAAGACCTGTTATCGCGCCGGAGCAGAGAGCTGCAGAACGCAAAGAGACCGATATCCTTGCAATAGGACAGAAGGCCGCCTGGTTCTCGAATACGGCTCATTTCGTGAATATCGTGGAGAATGGCGGGCTATATGGCTACAGGGGCATCATCGCGCTCACAGAGCTGATGAAAGATGCATACTTAAATGAAAAAGATACTGCCGATATAATTCCGAGAAAAGCTATCGGACTTTGCAGTAATTTTGAATTTTGCCCGAGATGATCAGAGACTGAATAGGAGAAAATTAATGGGTTTAAATGATACACCGGCATCGGAGAGGCTTCATATAGCCTTCTTCGGCAGGAGAAATGCAGGTAAATCAAGCCTGGTAAATGCACTTACGGGACAGGATATGTCTGTCGTATCGGATACGGCAGGAACAACCACCGATCCTGTAAAAAAGACAATGGAGATACTTCCGTTGGGACCTGTGGTTATTATAGATACACCGGGTTTTGATGATGAGGGAGAGCTTGGAAAACTCAGAGTCGAGAAAACCAATGAAGTATTGGAAAAGACCGACATTGCTGTACTTGTAATAGACAGCAGCCGCGGCAGCGGTAGTTGTGAGGCAGAGCTTGAGGAAATCTTTAAGGAAAAAAAGATTCCTTATATGAAGGTTTATAACAAGAATGACCTTACAGAGGCAGAACTTAAGGCAGAGAATGCTTTATGCGTAAGCTCTAAAACGCTTGAGGGAATAGATGAGTTCAAGAACAGACTCTCTCAAATGAAAAAAGAGGCCGGAAACAGCCGTCCACTGGTATCCGATCTCGTAAAAAAAGGCGATAAGGTAATACTTGTCATACCGATAGATGAATCTGCACCAAAGGGACGACTTATACTTCCGCAGCAGATGGTCATAAGGGATCTTTTAGAGGCAGGTGCGGTATCGATCGCCGTCAAAGAAACAGAGCTTGAGGAAACACTAAAAAGTATGCCGGAAGCTCCGAAGCTTGTGATCACAGATTCACAGGCGTTCGGAATGGTCATGAAAATAGTTCCTGAGAGCGTTGCACTGACATCATTTTCTATTTTGATGGCAAGATACAAGGGAACACTGGATACTCAGATAAAGGGAATAGAAAGTCTCAAGAGCTTAAAAGGCGGAGAAAAGATACTTATATCAGAGGGCTGTACCCACAAAAGACAGTGCAAAGATATAGGCACAGTAAAGCTTCCCGGATGGATACGGGAATTTACCGGAAAGGATTTTATTTTCGAAACTTCATCCGGAGGAACTTTTCCGAAGGATCTGAAGCAGTACGCACTCATAGTTCACTGCGGCGGCTGCATGCTTAATGAAAAGGAAATGCAGAGCAGAATGAAACGCGCAGTATCAGAAGAGGTTCCGTTTACAAATTACGGAACCCTGATAGCATCGGTGAACGGTATACTTTCAAGAGCTCTGCAGCCCTTAAAATGAATATTACAAATGACCATGAGCATAGATCATGATAATTTGTAAAAATTATTTGCCGAAGGAAGACTTTGCTACCCAGTTAGAGCCGTCATAATGATAGCTCACATAGCATCGTCTGACGGGGTCAACGATCTTAAAATCAGCGGCACCGTCAGTATAAAGATCATAATTGCCTTTTGTTACTGTACAATAGAGGATTTTTTCTTTCTGACGCTGTTTTTCATCAATCAAAACGGGCCTCCTTATCAAATTCAAAAAAGGGTGTGTATACAATTATCTCCCTTTTTAGCCCGAAATACAAGGTGTTTATGAATATTTAAGATGCTTAATACAGTATTCAAAATACGAAAAACAGGGCGTTTACTGGACTTTGGAAAGAACAATTTAAATCTTTAAATCTATTGACATGGCAGGGGGAATAATGTAAAATATTAAGCGCTGCAAACCACAGCCCCGGTCTTGCGGCCAGAAACAAAATTGTTTATTTCTTTTGTTAATTTGGAGGAAGATAATGGATACATATATGGCAAGCCCGGCTACCATCGAGAGAAAATGGTATGTTGTTGATGCCGAGGGACAGACACTTGGACGTGTTGCTTCCCGTGTGGCAATGGTACTTAGAGGAAAGAATAAGCCTACATACACACCTTTCTTAGATACAGGTGATTATGTAATTGTTATAAACGCATCAAAGATCAAGGTTACAGGTAAGAAGATGGATCAGAAGATCTATAAGAGACATTCTGATTACGTTGGAGGCCTTAAGACCGAGACACTCCGTCAGAAGCTGAACAAAAAGCCTGAAGAAGTATTCCAGCTTGCAGTCAAGGGCATGCTCCCGAAGGGACCTCTTGGACGCCAGATGTTTACAAAGCTTCACGTATTCGCAGGCGCAGAGCACAATCACGCAGCACAGCAGCCGGTTGAGCTTAAGTTTTAATTCTAAGAGGAGGACAAAACATTGGCTAAAGTAGCAAATAAATTTTATGGAACCGGAAGAAGAAAGAGCTCTGTTGCAAGAGTTTACCTTGTACCCGGAAAAGGTGAAATAAAGATCAACAAGAGAAGCATCGATGATTATTTCGGACTTGAGACCCTTAAGGTTATCGTTCGTCAGCCCCTCGTAGCAACTCAGACAGAGGATAAGTTCGATGTTCTCGTTAACGTATATGGTGGTGGTTACACAGGCCAGGCCGGTGCAATCCGTCACGGTATCTCACGTGCACTCCTTGAGGTAGATGCTGAGTACAGACCTATCCTCAAGAAGGAAGGTTACCTCACACGTGATCCTCGTATGAAGGAAAGAAAGAAGTACGGCTTAAAGGCAGCTCGTCGTGCTCCTCAGTTCTCAAAGAGATAATCGTTTCTCTATACGAGATTACAAAGAATTATACAAAGAGTCATCCGAATGGATGGCTCTTTTTTTGTGTTTAGTTAGAGGAAAACATTGATTTTATGGGATTTTCAGTGGGTTGGTTGAGAGAACAAAACTGAATGAAAGGGAGAATTTTTTTGTTCTTCAAAACATTAGGTAGTTTTAAAACTAACAAAAAATAACTTAAAAGTACTATAAAAGAGATAGTTCCGGAATTCAAAATCGCATCGGCGGTAACACACTTGGATGAGGATTCACCTCATATGCACGTAGTAGGAGTTCCGGTAGCAACAGGATACAAACGAGGACTAAGCAAACAGGTGGCAAAAACAAAA
>JAIKZC010000134.1 GCA_024682575.1 Lachnospiraceae bacterium
AGAAAGAACGAATTTCACTCCGCTAAGGGTTGCCATTCTTGGTGGACAAACAACCAATGATATAAAAAATGTGTTGGACGTGTTCCTCTTAAACTATGGAATTAAAGCTGATTTTTACGAGTCAGAATACAATATGTACTATGAAGATGGAATGTTCGATAACCCCGAACTTGTAAAATTTGCTCCGGAGATCATATATGTATGCACCTGCATTAGGAATATCAGCAGCTTTCCTGAAATAACTGACTGTCCCGAAGATGCTGCTGCAAAGCTTTCAGATGTTTATAATCGCTTTGAGGGTCTCTGGGAACATCTTGCGTCTAAGTATAATTGCCCTGTTATTCAGAATAATTTTGAATATCCATATTACAGGCTTATGGGAAATAAGGATGCTTCAAGTATTAACGGCCGTGTAAATTTCATTACCAGACTTAACCTGAAATTTGCCGATTATGCTGACAGTCATAAAAACTTTTACATAAACGATATCAACTATCAGTCAGCGTCATATGGTCTTGAAAGCTGGTCTGATCCTTATTACTGGCATATGTATAAGTATGCGGTAACTGTTGCAGCCATACCTTATCTTTCCTTTAATATCGCAAATATCATTAAATCTTTGCTCGGAAAGAACAAAAAGGTTCTGATGCTGGATATGGACAATACTCTTTGGGGCGGAGTCATCGGTGATGACGGTGCCGACAATATAGAGATCGGACAGGAAACTTCTATAAGTCAGACTTACAGTGAATTTCAATCATATGTTAAAGCCCACAAGGATCTTGGCATTCTTCTTGCAATAAATTCTAAAAACGACAGGGAAACCGCCGTTAAAGGGCTCGAACGTCCGGATTCTGTCCTGCGTGAAGATGATTTTGTTTCCATGAAGATCAACTGGGAACCTAAAAGCAGTA
Organism: Lachnospiraceae bacterium; assembly: GCA_024682575.1. Classification (GTDB taxonomy): domain Bacteria; phylum Bacillota; class Clostridia; order Lachnospirales; family Lachnospiraceae; genus NK4A144. The sequence goes on from JAIKZC010000134.1 coordinate 915, forward strand.
ATCTGGCTGCAGCAGCAAATGAACTCAACCTTCTGCCGGAGAGCTTTGTTTTTGTTGACGATAATCCGGCTGAACGAGAGATCATCCGACAGAATCTTCCGAATACTGCAGTTCCTGAAATTGGAAATCAGGCTGAACGCTATATAAATATACTTGATAAATCCGGATTTTTTGAACTTACAAATTATTCAAAAGACGATGCTGCAAGAAACGAAATGTATAAAGCCAATGCAAAGCGCACAGAGGCGCTCTCCTCTTTTTCCAATTATAAGGACTACCTTCTGTCCCTTGAAATGAAAGGAGAAATTCAAAGCTTTATACCGGCATGGATGTCAAGAATTGCCCAGCTTACCAATAAATCCAATCAGTTTAACCTTACTACAAAACGTTATACACAAACTGAGATTGAGTCTGTCGCTGCTGATGACAAATATATTACACTTTATGGTAAATTATCCGATAAGTTCGGTGATAATGGCGTAGTCAGCGTTGCTATTGGCCATATTGAAGAAAGTACATGTCATATTGATCTCTGGATCATGAGCTGTCGTGTTCTTAAACGAGACATGGAATATGCAATGATGGATAAATTTGTAGCAAAATGTCGTGAAAGAAATTTAAAAATGATCAAGGGCTATTACTATCCTACAGCAAAAAATGCCATGGTCAAAGATTTCTATTCTTTGCATGGTTTTGAAAAAATTTCGGAGGATGGAAACGGCAACAGTGAATGGCTCTTAAAAATAGCTGACTACAAGAATAAAAATGATGTTATTTCATTATAAAAATTAACCAGATTTTATCTAAGGACATTGTTAAGGAGTATTTATGTCACTTACTGTAGACCATATTGGATATCTTGTTAAAAGAACAGCCAAGGCAGAGGATGTTTTTAAATGCTTAGGCTACAAGATAAAACGTGAATTGTACCATGATGAAAGCCGCAAATGCGACTTCAGCTTTCTAGAAAAAGACGGGCTGGTTATTGAGCTTATAACACCATGGAATTCAGAATCACCTATTTTCCCTATGCTTAAGCATCACAAAAATATGATATATCATATTTGCTATAAAAGTGATAATATGGATGAAGATATTAAGACACTTGAAGAAAAGGGCTTCAAATTAGTTGAAGCACCAAAACCTGCCCCTGCCATCTCTGACAGGGCTGACGTTGCTTTCATGATGCACATGGAAATAGGTATGCTGGAAATTGTCAGCGAAAAAGATCAGTAATATATTTATGGAGGAATTAAAATGACCAGAGATGAAGCTTTTGAGAGACTTACAGAAGTTTTCAGAGATGTATTTGATGATGAAGAGATAAGCATCAGCGAGGGAACAACATCTGCCGATATTGCAGACTGGGATTCTTTTGAACATATCAATCTTATTCTTGCAGTAGAAAATGAATTCAATATTAAAATACCTATGGGTAAAGCCGTTGAATTAAAAAATGTCGGTGAACTTGTAGATACTATTTTAGCTTCAGTTCAGTAAGCAAAAAAGCGCAGCCCTTTTGGACCGCGCTTTTTTTATTCTGATTCGTGTACTCTGAACGTCAGGCTACTCTGATCACATACAAAATACTGTTCTGCAAGCCATCTGTCATCTGCCTTACTTCTGACAACTATCTTCATGTCTAGATTTCCGATTTCCTCTGTTTTAACCTCTTCAGGTTTTATCCCCATTTTATCAAAGCAAAATTGCAATGCATAATGACTTTCAATCTTCGAAAGATCTGCCATATATACCTCACAATATGTATCCTCGGGATCTGTTCCAAATATATAAGAAACAGGATCTGCCTTATCTGCGAGCATTCTGATTCTCTGCTCATTCCACTTTTCAATATCCTCTTCCCAGGCTTCTGCATATTCCGGGTCATCTCTATGATCTACTATAGAATAGTTTGTCTGCATATACTTTCCCAGATACTCACTGACTTTAGCAGCTCCCATGAAATTAAGATGAACAATATCCCCAAAATCATGGTCAAAATCAATTCCTAAAAGATCGGGTGTTTCCGCAAGATTCAGTGACTCTCCACCCTTTTTTTCCGTAATTTCTATCAGTGCATTTAAGCGCTTCTGAAATCCCGGACCTACATAATCTGCACTTGCAGGAATATCAAGCAGAACACATTTTATATTCTTCTCTTTACAAAGATCCAGTATCTTCTTGTAATATATCACTCCATCTCCGCCCTGAAGCTCCTGAACCTCATCCGTAAAGTTTCCGCTTACAGGATTTACCTTGACTACATCTGTCATCAGATATGCACCCTTATCATAATTAATAGGAAGATTAAAATCCTCTTCTTCAAGTGAATCTACTCTGTCATGATATGCATATATATTTGACAGGAATGCAAGCATACCGCCGTCAAAAAACTTTGATGCATACGATATCGCTTCAAGTTTGTTTTTATTAAGCGGAAGTGGATCCAATGATTCATGTACAAAACCATAGCCACAGTTTATTGCATTTTTCTCATCTGAAATCTTTGTAGGTTCAACAAAAACGACCTTAGGATTACAATGTTCCAGAGCCTCTGCCAGTACATAATATGTGACCTGTATAGACTCTCCGGCAGATGCAAGATTGTATGAGCTTATGCCATAATTTTCCCATAAATAAATAGGATCAACACCCTCATGCATTCTGCTTGTACCAATAAAAAGTGCGTCAAAATCCGTTTTTGAATGGAAAAATTCATATTTATTTTTATAGCCATCCTTATTCATTACTATCTTCGAAAGGCCAAGGCTTATAAATGCAATTATCATTAAAAAGATAACTGTCATTAGATACTTATTTTTTTTCATAATAATTAAAATCCCTGATATATAAAATCAGCTGCGCTGTAATTCGGTCCATAGTTTCCGTAAAGAATTACTATCACAAATAGCAGTATCCATATAGACCATCTTAATACAAGTCCCTGTCCCTCGATCCAGTTTCTTGCATATCCATTAGTATCCCTAAGCCTGGCTGCTATATAGAGGATCACTAACGAAACTATCATCAGATTTAAATCTACGACTGAAAGTGATGTCGCTGTCAGGCTTCCATCGAAAAATATCCATGGATTAAACTTTCCTATGAAAACTCCAAAAAGACTTTTAATAAAATTAAATGCCGTTCCAATGCCATCTGCTCTAAAGAAAACAAGTGAAATAGAATAAATCAGGTACGTTCTGATCTTTCTGAACAAATGCCATCCATAAGTTTCCACAGGAATACTCAGTTTCTTATTCACCCATTCAAGTTTATCCTTCATAAACTCTGACACTGACATAATAAACCAATAATACAGACCACATCCGACTATATATTTGTAATTACCATGCCACACTCCCATTGTAAACCATGAAAAAAACATGGCAATGGTTACTGTTGATGCCTTGGAGATCTTCTTCCCGAACTTTTTCTTCATCTTTTTGCCGAAAGCTACGGTCTTTGGATTTTTGAGTACCGGATACATGAGATAATCTCTTGTCCAATTTCCAAGTGACATATGCCATCTTTGCCAGAATTCCTGTGAGCTTTCAGAGAAAAACGGATTATTAAAATTCTCCGGCAGATTTACTCCAAATAATTCAGCAACACCAAGAACTATATCTACGCTTCCTGAAAAGTCACAATATATCTGCATCGGATATGCCAATAGCGCAAGCCAGCTCCATATTCCCTCGTAACTTGCAGGGTCAGAATAAACCAGATTAACTACAGAACCAAATCTACCCGATACCACGAGGCACTTAAAAAATCCCCAAAGCATGCGCTGGGCTCCTCGTTGGATCCTCTCAAGAGAAAAGACATGCGGTTCATAAAGTAATTGCAGATTTTTATATTTACTTATCGGTCCCGTTGTCATCTGTGGAAAAAATGCAAGAAAAAGAAAGAGCCTAAAAAAATTTTTTTCCGGTTTTGAACTTCCCCAGTAACAATCCACAATGTATCCTATTGCCTGACAGGTATAATATCCCATTCCAAAAGCAGATGCGATCGGTATTGCAATCAGCAATGGAAAAAACGGAATCCGCGCATGTAGGAATGCAGAAGGCTGTATCCAGTAGGCACTTCCCTTCATCAAAAACCAGACTGCTGCAATTATTATGATAGCTGATGCTACAAATGCTGATCCATGAGGATTAATTATCGGAGTTCCATTTTCATCCACATCCTTTACAGCCAGTCTTGTAAAACTATATGCAATAAATGTAGTAAAAATCAGAAATAATATCGTATATGGAACCGCTGCAAGCATGTAAAATGTTACACTTAAAATGAGCAGTACCCACCATTGCAGCTTAGCCGGTGCAATATAATACACCGCCAAAGCTATGATTAAAAATATAAAAAAACTAAAAGAGGTTATTGTCATTGATATCATTTTATATCTTTTCCATTATTTTCCGAATTGACGTATAACGAGACTTCTCAAAAAAATTTCAAAGCTTTTTATCATAAATAAAAGAGCTATGGAT